>NZ_VOYW01000063.1:0-10387 GCF_013420085.1 Acinetobacter sp. YH12027 | reverse complement strand
CATACTGGCAGGGCTTTCAATACTATTGAACACTCTTCAGTTGTTGTCAGAGTATTCGTCTGATGAGCTGAATGCGATTGCTCAGATCGCATTCAATTTATAAAAAATGTGTAGATACCTATGCCTTCAAGGAGAGGGAACCTACATTGCCAATTTTATATTGTTTTAAATTTTTGCTATTTAATCTATGAAATTATAAGCCATATACTACTATCGTAACTGGCGACCCGGATGTCGCCGTTAGGCAAAGGTCACATGGACGTATCTTTTGTCTAAAAGAGGATTTTGGTTACCTTGCAGAATATATTCCTCATCCTTGAAAAGTAAGGCACTCCCTACACAATGATATTTTTTTCTAATGAATTTAATTGCGGTTGTGCAAGCTTACTTTCTAATTGATATAAAAAAGGAGACCCCTTGGCCTCCTCCTTTCACACATTCAAATTGATTAATCAATTGCAGGTGTATAGGTACCATCCGCGATTGAACCTTTGATACGATCAGCTTCTGCAAGCACAAGGCCAAGCAGATTCTTCACGTTGTCTAAAGTCGCTACCGGGCTTAAAGTCGTCATCTTCAATGATTGAACATCACCTACTTTCGTTACCCCAATATTCGCTTCACCACGCGCAAATAATTCATCTGCAACGTTCTGGTTCAGTGTATCCAGTAATTCTGCCGGATAACCTGCAGGAATCACACGGAACAATACAGAAGCAAATTGTGGATCAACAAGCATCTCTAAACCAGCAGTCGCCTTGATGTAGTCAGCCACTTCACGAGTCAACTTCACACCATGGTCGATCATCGAACCGTAAAGCTCTTCACCAAGTGCCTCAACCGTCATCCACAATTTCAACGCATCAAAACGACGGGTTGTTTGTAAGGATTTAGACACCAAGTTTGGAACGCCATGTTCTTCATCATAAGCAGAGTTTAAGTACTCAGCTTCATAATGCATGAAACGGTAGTTCGCTTCATCTTTCAACAAGAATGCGCCACAAGAAATGGTTTGGAAGTAATGCTTATGGAAATCAAGCGTTACCGAGTCAGACAGTTCAATACCGTCTAACATTGAACGATAGTCATTTGAAAGAATCAGTGCACCGCCCCATGCTGCGTCGATATGCATCCACGCGCCATATTTGTTGGTGATTTCACGAATTTCTTTCAATGGGTCAATTGCGCCTGCATCAGTTGTACCCGCAGTTGCAACTACACATGCTACGATTTTACCTTCCGCTTGAAGGTGAGCCATGGTTTTCTCAAGTGCGTCCATGTCCATGCGTGCATTCGCATCCACAGGAACAGTGACAACAGATTGGAAACCCATACCCATCATGGCCATGTTCTTTTGCACAGAGAAGTGTGCATTTTCAGAACAGATCACTTTGACATTACGCATTGCTTCCGCAGGTACGCCATCACGCTGAACAGACCACGGGTTACCGTTTTCGTCTTTCCAGTTTTTAGCAATACATGCATCACGTGCAAGCAAAACACCCATTAAGTTAGACTGCGTACCGCCAGAGGTGAATACACCTGCTTGACCTGCACCATAGCCCACTTTTTGGCGAAGCCAGTCAATTAACTGAACTTCCATCAATGAACCTGCAGGGCTTTGATCCCATGAGTCCATAGATTGGTTTGTCGCGTTAATTAACACTTCCGCAATTTGGCTAGTGACCATTGTTGGGCAGTGTAAATGCGCTAAAGAATGTGGGTGATGTACTTTTAAGCTTTTGTTTAAGAACAGCTCAACCATACGGTCTAGTGATTTTTGTACACCCATACCTTCTTTAGAAGGATTGAATGCAATTGCACTACGAAGCTCTTTAATGCTACCGCCTGTGTACATTTTGTCATTTTGCAACCATGCAGATACAGCTTTTACAGCTGAATCCATTGCTGACTGATAGTCAGCAATGGATTGTGCATCATTGCAGAATAACGCTTTACGATGTTCTGCAAAATCAACCATTATTACGCGCCTCGAGTTGCAACTAGTGCTTCAGCAAGTGCTTTCTTGAAGCGAACGATCACTTCTTCACATTCAGCTTGGTTAATGATCAATGGGCAAAGTAAACGAATTACAGTACCGTTACGACCACCTTTTTCTAACAACAATTTGTTGTTGAAACATGCTGCTTGAATTGCTGCTGCCAATTGAGAATCACCAGGTAAAGAACCCATGTGATCTGCTTTTTGACGTTCATCAACAATTTCAACACCAATCATCAAACCACGGCCACGTACGTTACCGATGCATGGGAATTCTACCGCTAATTTTTTAATTTCAGCTTGTAAGAAGTCGCCACGCTCTTGCGCGTTTTGAGCCAAGTTTTGTTCTTTGATGGTTTTGATTGTTGCAAGACCAGTACCCATAGCAAGTTGGTTACCACGGAATGTGCCCGTATGACCCGCTGGTTGCCATGCGTCAAACTTACGTTTAATACCCAATACTGCAAGTGGTAAGCTACCACCTACTGCTTTAGACATTACAACGACGTCTGGCTCAATACCTGCATGTTCAAAGGCAAACATTTTACCTGAACGTGCAAAGCCTGCTTGTACTTCATCAAGAATCAACACGATGTTGTGCTTTTCAGTCACTTCGCGTATTTTCTTTAACCATTTTACAGGTGCAGTCACTACACCGCCTTCACCTTGGATTGCTTCCAAGATTACAGCTGCTGGCTTAGTTACACCACTTTCTACGTCTTCAATGAAGTTTTCGAAATAATACGTTAATGCGTCTACACCCGCTTCACCACCTATGCCTAATGGGCAACGGTATTCATGCGGATACGGCATAAATTGAACACCCGGCATTAAGCCGTTCACCGCATTCTTTGCAGACAAGTTACCTGTCATTGCTAAAGAACCGTGAGTCATACCATGGTAGCCACCTGAGAAGCTGATTACTGAACTACGACCAGTGTATGTTTTTGCTAACTTAATTGCTGCTTCTGTACCATCTGCACCAGACGGACCACAGAACTGTAGACAATACTCTTCTTTACCACCAGGTAATTGCTCAAGTAGTGCTTCAGTAAAAGCATCTTTTAAAGGCGTTGTTAAATCCAAAGTATGCAATGGGAGGCCACTTGCAAGTGTGTCTTGGATACTTTGAATTACCGCAGGATGATTATGGCCTAATGCCAATGTTCCTGCCCCAGCTAAACAATCGAGGTACTCTGTACCTTCAACATCAGTAACCCAACAACCTAAAGCTTTTGCTATCGCAAGTGGAAGTTTACGCGGATAGCTACGAACATTGGATTCCATCTGGCTTTGGCGAGTCAAATAGTATTCGTTAGTAGAATTAGTGGCAGGGTTTACAGAAGAAACGCTCATATCGAATTACCATCTCTGATATGGGTTGAAAGAAATAAGTCGGGTGACTTGCGGTCCTTTGACTCGGTGCTTTATGAGTTTCTAGTTAGCTTTAAAAGCTCTTTGAGTATGGGCTAACTAGGAGGCGGATGATACAGACTTTTTCAAGAAAATAAATCACTTTTATGATCAAATAAAAAGATAATTTAGAGAAAAAACAGATCTATTCCATGGATATCTTGAATTATCATCTTACAGTGTGACAAAACAAAGAAAACCTTTTTATTTTATGCTTTTTTACAACTTATGAATGATTATTGTAATCTTCAATTATTTAAACAACTAAGTACTGATTATTTAAATAAATATTCATCAAGCACTGCATTTATTTTTCTTGAAAGATTTACAATCCCACCACAGATTTTCCTTTAATCCATCACAATCCCCTTTTAAGATAAGAGCATAAGCTAAATTAGTCATTCTGAAAGAAGAATAGGTCATAACAATGCGTAAAATTATCTTATCTACTGTTTTATTAGCATCCGGTCTAGGTTTGGCAGCAGCAACTCAAGCAGCTGACCCACTCAATTACAACATCGTGAACATTCAGGCGGATGCTACTCGCCAAGTGTCGAACGACCAAATGTATGCCGTTTTATATATTGAAAAATCAAATAAACAACCGGCTGAACTTGCTACCCAAATCAACCAATTGATGACCCAAGCGGTGAACACAGCCCGTAAATACCCTGCGGTAAAAATCGAAACGGGATCTCAAAGCACCTACCCGATTTATGACAATGACAGTCGTAAATTGAAAGAATGGCGTGGTCGTGCCGAAGTGCGTTTAGAAAGTACAGACTTTAAAGCAGCTAGCCAATTGGTGAGCGAGTTACAACAAAATTTCCAAACTCAATCGATTAGCTTTAGCGTGTCAGATGCACAGCGTAAAAAAGTAGAAAATGAGTTGATGGTTGAAGCCTCTAAAAACTTCCAACAACGCGCGCAGACATTGTCACAAGCGTGGAATAAATCAGGCTATAACTTAGTGAATATTAACCTTAATACTAGCAATTATGGTGGTCAGCCTGTACCTCGTATGGCGATGATGAAAGCTGCGGCAGCTGATGCTATTCCTGAGCAAGAAATGGCAGGTGGCGAATCTAAAATCACGGTCAGTGCAAATGGCTCTATCCAGTTCAAATAATTAAATTCATTTTAAGAAACCGTGCTTTAGCGCGGTTTTTTGACTATAAATCACACTTATTCTTTATTTAAATTAAAAATTCTATTAGCTTAATCATATTCATAGTTTTAAATGATAATCATCCTTATTTAAATTTATCGCACGCAAGATTATGATACGCGCTCTCTCCATTGCTCACACTTTTATGTATAGTTCAAGCAAAAAATCTCCAAAGCTTCAAAATTTCCCGTTATTACCGCTGAGTATTGCTGTAGGTATAAGCATGGTTGCCACTATGGCTTCTGCTGCTGAAAATACAGAGACCGCACAAGCAGATGTTTTACCGACCATCACCATTGAAACTCAAGGTAACTGGCTGGAAAACGCCAATAAAAAAAAGGTGCAAAAACATGCCGGTGCGCGGACCATTATTGATCGTAAACGCTTAAATGAAAGCGCAGCAACATCTCTAAAAGATGCGTTACGCCAAGTTCCCGGTGTTCAGGTTCAAGAAAATAATGGTACTGGCGGTAGCGATGTTTCATTAAATATTGGCGTACGTGGATTAACCTCTCGCCTCTCTCCACGTTCAACTGTGTTGATCGATGGCATACCGATGTCATTTGCACCTTATGGACAACCACAGCTTTCTATGGCACCTGTCTCTTTAGGAAATATAGAATCTGTTGATGTAGTCCGTGGAGCAGGTTCTGTCCGTTTTGGGCCACAAAATGTCGGTGGTATTATCAACTTTGCCACACGTAGCATTCCTGAAGACTTTAAAGGTACCGTGGCATTAAACTCTGAATATGCAACAGGTACAGATCAGGTAAAATTAGGTCCTAGTCTGTTTGTTGGCGGAACATTAGATAATGGTTTAGGTCTTGCCTTACTTTATTCAGGCACTAAAGGCAACGGTTATCGTGAAGCGAACAATAAAAATGACATTGATGATGTCATGTTAAAAACCGCTTATGACATCACTGATCAGGATAAAATCGCATTAAATTTCCATCACTACGATGGTACAGGTGAAATGCCTGAAGGTTTAAGCGCTGCTGAATTCGAAGTAAATCCATATCAAACGTCGCATTATCGTGACTTTTTCACTGGCCGTCGTTCAGATGTATCCCTACGTTATACACATAAAGACGACACGAACAACTTTGAACTTTTAAGTTATTACATCGATTCATTCCGTACCAGCAACCTTGAATCTACTTTAGCCAATGGCAATCATCGCTTAGATACCTCACCACGTGATTATAAAGTCTTTGCCATTGAGCCACGTTATTCACGTAGCTATAGCTTAGGAAGTACGCTGAATGAAGTGACTGTCGGTTACCGTTATATGGACGAAGAGAGCACCGAGTTCGCAGGCCGTACTGAATACGCAGCAGATGCAGAACCTGGTCAGTTTATAGCACGTACCCGTAGTGCGGGTGGCACCAAAGCGCATGCTGCTTATATCGATAACCGTATAGAACTGGGTAAATGGAATATTACACCCGGCGTTCGTTTTGAATCGATTGATACGCAAAACAGTTTTAGTGCCTATAAAAATGGCGTATTACAAAATACTGTTCATCCATCGATCCAATCAGATGAATTTTTGCCAAGTTTAGCTGTCCTGTATAAAGCAACAGACCATTGGAATTTCTTTGCCAATGCTGGTGTATCTTTTGGTCCACAGCAATATAACCAGTTAGCAACAACGCAAGGTACTACAGCGGTCACCACCTTAGATGGCTTACATCCTGAAAAGTCTAATAACTATGAAATTGGTACCAAATATTTAGGCAATGGTTTGAGCGCTGAATTAACTGCGTTTTATCTAGATTTTGACAAAGAACTGATTTTAGAACGTGATGCTGCAAACAATGGCATTTGGACTGACCTCGGTGCTACAAGTCATAAAGGGATCGAAACCGGTTTTAGCTATGACTTTGGACATTTAGCTGACAATCTCGAAGGCTTAAAAGCCTATGGTAATTACACCTATACCAAAGCGGTTGCTGAAGCAGGTAACTTTAAAGGTAAAGATTTGCCCTTCTATTCACAAAATGTCGCAAACTTTGGCTTAGGTTATAAATATGATGCTTGGTCCATCAATGCCGACATGTATGCTCAATCTAAACAACGTGCCCCAGGTAACCAAGATTCAGGGATCTACCAAACTGAAGAAACGGCAAATGGTAAACTGGGCGATATTCCAGGCTATTCAACTTTTGCTGTGCGTACCGGCTATGACTTTGGCGGTTCGCTACAAGGGGTTAAAGTTGCTGCTGGCATCAAGAATGTATTTGATAAACAGTATTTCACCCGTTCATCAGATGCAACCGGTGGTAAATATATTGGTCAGCCACGTACTTTCTTTTTACAAACTTCATTCGACTTTTAAACTGGTCTAAATATAAAAATCCCACCAAGTGTGGGATTTTTATTGAAGAATACATATGGACATCCATATATTCATATGTAAAGATATATGCAAATCCATATATACAGATAAACATGGTACAGACTGAATTTTTCAAATTACTTGCAGATGAGACTCGTCTGAACATCATCATGCTGTTGGCATGTAAAGGTGAACTCTGCGTATGTGAACTCACCGAATCACTTCAATTAAGCCAACCCAAAATTTCGCGCCATCTAGCGCTACTACGGTCATCTAGTGTTTTGAGTGATCAACGCAAAGGTCAATGGGTCTATTACTCCATTCACCCTGCACTGCCTACTTGGTGTACACAAATACTTGATGTCATGCGTCACCAAGAACGATTTAAAGATCTCGATTTAAACTCTCCGAAAGGCACTACCACATTGTGTGAAACGCTATGAATTTTTTATTTCTATGTACTGGCAATAGCTGCCGCAGCATTTTATCCGAAGTACTTTTTAACCAGCGTGCCCCTGAAGGTTTCCGTGCCTATAGCGCAGGAAGCAAACCTTCAGGACAAATCCACCCGTTTACCTTGGAAACGCTACACAACCTCAATCTACCGACTGAGGGCTTGTCGAGTAAATCCATCGCAGCATGTGAACAATACCAACCCGATGTGGTAATTACCGTCTGTGGTTCTGCCGCTCAAGAAGCTTGCCCAATTTACTTAGGCTCTGCCATCAAAGCCCACTGGGGCTTAGAAGATCCTTCCCATTTAGAGCTTGTAGATGAAATAAAACTTGCAGCATTTCTTGATACCGTGGCGCATATTAACCGCCGTTTAGATGCTTTATTTGCACTCGATTTTACGCAATTAAGTCGTGAAGAACTCAACCTAGAAATCCAAAAAATTTCAGAGATCCAATAATGGCTGCTGCAAAACTGTCATTTCTAGACCGCAATCTAACGCTATGGATTTTTATCGCAATGGGGCTAGGCATTGCGATTGGCGTCTATATTCCAAGTGCTTCAAGAGCTTTAAATCAACTCAATATCGGTGATGTCAATATTGCGATTGCCATTGGTTTAATCCTGATGATGTATCCGCCTTTGGCCAAAGTGGATTACAAAGCGCTGCCTGAAGTGTTTAAAGATAAACGTACCTTATACCTATCACTGGTTCAAAATTGGTTAATCGCACCTTGCCTGATGTTTATTTTGGCGATCGTGTTTTTACAACACTACCCTGAATACATGACCGGTTTGATTCTGATTGGTTTAGCACGTTGCATTGCAATGGTTCTGGTTTGGAATGATCTCGCTTGTGGGGATAACCAATACGTAGCGGCTTTAGTGGCCTTTAACAGTATTTTCCAAATTGCATTTTTTAGTACCTACGCATGGTTCTTTTTGAGTTTTTTACCGCCTTATTTTGGTATAGAAGCACAAGTGATCCAAGTCAGCTTTTGGACCATCACACATGCAGTATTGGTGTATCTAGGTATTCCCTTCCTGCTCGGTTTCCTGACGCGTGCCATATTGGTAAAACAAAAAGGTCTGGCTTGGTATAAAAATCAATTTATACCCAAAATCAGCCCCATCAGTTTAATGGCATTACTCTTTACCATTGTGGTGATGTTTAGCCTCAAAGGTGCAGATGTCTTGAGCCTTCCAATGGATGTACTGCGTATTGGCATTCCCCTCACGATCTACTTTGTGGTGATGTTTTTCATTAGCTTTTTGATGAGCAAATGGATGGGTAATAATTACGCCAAAACCACTGCCATATCCTTTACCGCAGCGGGTAATAATTTTGAACTTGCCCTCGCTGTTGCCATCGCCACCTTTGGTATTGCATCTCCGATTGCATTTACCACGATTATTGGCCCATTGGTTGAAGTCCCTGTGCTAATTGCATTAGTTAGTGTATCGCTCTGGTTAAAACGCAAATGGTATAAAGAGAACTAAAATGAAGCTCCCCAATATTCAACTAGATTTACTTGAAACACCGCGTTTTGAGCAAGTTCAAGCCAAAGCACTGGAACATCCGCCACGCATCCTGCTGCTATATGGCTCTAACCGTGAACGCTCATTTAGCCGTTTAACGGTATTGGAGGCGGGTCGAATCCTTGAACATTTTGGTGCAGAAGTCAAAATCTTTCATCCTAAAGGTCTTCCTCTGCCTGAAGATGCTGAAACCTCACATCCCAAAGTTCAGGAATTACATGAATTGCTTGCATGGTCTGAAGGCATGGTTTGGTGTTCGCCAGAACGACATGGCGATGAGTTCTATCTTGAAAGCACAAATTGATTGGATTCCTTTAGCCGCAGGTGCCATTCGTGCTACTCAAGGTAAAACGCTAGCGCTAATGCAAGTCAGTGGCGGTTCGCAATCTTTCAATGCTGTTAACCAAATGCGAATCCTTGGGCGTTGGATG
Source organism: Acinetobacter sp. YH12027 (assembly GCF_013420085.1). Taxonomy (NCBI): domain Bacteria; kingdom Pseudomonadati; phylum Pseudomonadota; class Gammaproteobacteria; order Moraxellales; family Moraxellaceae; genus Acinetobacter; species Acinetobacter sp. YH12027. The sequence continues at coordinate 1,041 of NZ_VOYW01000063.1, read as the reverse complement.
CGGATGATCACGATTCCAAATCAATCTTCCGTTGCAAAAGCATTTTTAGAATTTGATGAAAATGACCGCATGAAACCTTCCTCCTATTACACTCGCATTATCGATGTGATGGAGGAATTATATAAATTTACCCTACTCACACGTGGTCAATCTGCCTACCTCACAGATCGCTATTCTGAACGAGTTGAAAGTGCGGAAGAACTCTCTAAACGGGTTAATCAAAAGAACCTTTAATGAAAAAACTCCTGCATCTATGCAGGAGTTTTGGTCTAAAAATTTCATCAACTTTAACTTAAGACAATAATTTATAAAATAATGTCGTTGAATCTAATGTACCCGTATGTCTCAATGTAAATTGCGGAATGATCCCAGCTTTTATAAAGTTAAATTTTTCATACAGCCTTTCAGCGAAATCGCCTGTACGCGTATCAAGTACAAGTAATTTCAAGTTCAAATGTTTTGCTTGATCTTCTGCAAGTGTGAATAGTTGATGAGCAATGCCTTTTTGACGTGCCTTTGGATGCACCATAAGTTTTTCAATCTCAGTACGACGCAGCGCATTGGCTTTGGTGGCACGAACCAATTGTACTGTGCCCACAACTTCACCGCTTTGCAGCGCCACCCACAAAAAGGTTTTATGCTTTTGAATATCCTTTGCCACAGCAGACCAATATTCATCATAGTGCGACTTAGATTCTTTAGCTAAAAAACCCAGTGATGCACCATCTTGCACACATTGTGCCAATAATTCGCACAGTTGAGCCTGCTCATCTTTTAGATCTTGAATGTTTAAATATTGAATTTCGCTCATCTTCTTTTCCTCTTATTTCTATTTTTATCGTTATATTCAAATGGCATGCCATAAAAAATCCCGCTCGGAAGCAGGATTTTGATCTTTCAATTTAGTAAATTGACATATGATTGCGATATATAAAGATAATAACTTATTGTTTTGATTATAATATTTTATAAGGTCAAAATATTTAACCTCCCATTTAACCTCCAATCGTGTTCTGTACCCCCCTATTTTGAACAATAAAT
>NZ_VOYW01000061.1:0-6343 GCF_013420085.1 Acinetobacter sp. YH12027 | reverse complement strand
CCTCTGATAAAATTAAATTTTGGGTAATCCTGCTTATGCCCTTGGAATTCGACCAATGATGCTTTCCAAAATCTGACCTATAGCCAGTAAGCGACGATCACTGCCTTTTGGACCATCAAGTTCCATACTTGTGTCGCCCATGCATCTAAATGAGGCGTTTCCACCACAATATAACTTAATGCCTGTATCATTCTTATATCCTTATTAATATTTAAAATGATTATTCTGCTGACATTCCACCATCGATAGAAAGCGTCGTTCCCGTCACATAAGAGGCCTGATCGGACAACAGCCAGAGTACTGCAGATGTCACTTCGTGCAGTTGACCAATGCGATGCATAGGTACTCCATCATCGTACATATGGTCATCACCACCTGTTACTCGGTCATATCCAGGTGTCTTAATCGGGCCTGGGCAAATGGCATTTACTCGAATATTTTGTTTGGCATAATCCAGAGCAACTGCACGTGTTGCCCCCACAATTCCATGTTTTGATGCAATGTACTCTGGTGTATTCGGCATGCCTTTTAACCCAAAAATAGAAGCATTATTCACGATGGATCCACCACCATTTTTGAGCATTGCTGCCGTTTCATATTTCATCAAGTAAAGGACACCTTTTAGATTTACATCTATCGTATCTGATATATCCTTAATGGATGTTTCATGCATACAACCGAATTCACGTTGAATACCAGAGTTGTTAAAAGCTGCATCCAAGCGACCATAGGTATTGAGAGCGAATTGAACTAAATTTTCACAATCTTCCGCTTTAGAAATATCAGTCACTTGAAATACAGCTTGTCCACCAGTATTTTTAATTTCATCAATAACCGCTTGTCCTAATACAGGATTGCGGTTACCAATCACAATTTTAGCCCCTGCACGTGCTAAGGCCAGGCTTAAATCACGCCCCATACCACTAGCACCACCAGTCACTAACACTACTTTGTCTTTCCATTGATGATCCATATTCATCGATCCATTTTTATTCATTATTCTTCACGCCTCTGATAAAATTAAATTTTGGGTAATCCTGCTTATGCCCTTGGAATTCGACCAATGATGCTTTCCAAAATCTGACCTATAGCCAGTAAGCGACGATCACTGCCTTTTGGACCATCAAGTTCCATACCCACAGGTAAACCTGTAGAATTCCCTAATCCAACAGGTATTTGAATGCTTGGAATACCTGCACTTGCGGATGGTTCAGTGTTTTGGATTAATCGTTCAAAATTTGCAGGTTGATAGATATCATCATTGGCTAATGGAGCCACCATTGCTGTGGTTGGAAAAATCAAAGCATCGAGGTTGTGTTGTGTGAATAATTCCTGATAACGCTTTCTCAATAGTTCACGCCCACCATTTTGAGCAGCGTTATATAATGGCTCTACATCGACCAAACCATCAACTGTTGGCATTTTTCTTGGTAGTACCCATTCATCATAAATAGCTCGCACATCTGGACTACAGATTTTTTTGGCAAGATCTTCAATGCTGATATTATGATTATATTCACTTAAATATTTGACCATACAATCATAAGCTTCATGAATAACCACAGTAAAACCAACAGGTTCATTTAATGCTTGAAGTCCTGCATCTTCTATTGTAATAAATGTCACACCATGAGATTTAAGCTTATCAATTGTCTTCTGTGCTAACTCTTCAGTATCACTATCAAGGTTACGCCAAAACTCAGTTGGCAAGCCTAATCGTAATTCATCTGTCGCAATTGTCGGCAATTCAAAATCATCAGTAATAATACTATCAAGTAAGGTTAAATCAGACATAGACAAGGCCATTGGCCCGACAGTATCTCGACTTTCAGCAATAGGGATTACACCCTTATTGGAATAACGACCCGCACTAGGACGTAATGATGCACAACCATTAAGCGCAGGTGGAATACGCATAGATCCGCCAGTATCTGTACCTAACGCTCCTAGTGCCATTCGAGCACCTAATGCTGCTGCACTTCCAGAAGATGAACCACCAGCAATACGTGAGCTATCATATGGATTACGTACCCCCATACCTGTACCGGTATTGTATGCCTGATTATATCCCGTTGCGCCAAATGCCAATTCATGCATATTCGTCTTACCAACAATAATGGCACCTGCATCACGTAGCTTGGCAACTGTTGGAGCATCTTCGTTAGGAATATAGCCTGAAAATGCAGGAGTACCTGCTGTAGAGTGTAAGCCAGCCGTATGAATATTGTCTTTGATAACAATAGGGATACCACTAAGTGGTTTCATTGTTTGTCCATTTAGACGCTGATCATCAACTTCTTGAGCAGCTTTTAGTGCTCTTTCACTATCTAGTGTGATAAAAATGTTAAGTTCTTTACCCTGCTCTGCACGCTCTAGACAAGCTTTTACGAGTTCAACACTTGTCATTTCATCATTGCGTAATGCATTTAATGCTTCTGTAATCGTAATATCTGTCAGTAGTGAATGCGTATTAGCTTCAAATAATTTCATTGATATTCTCCTTTTTTAGCCTTCAATAAATGAAAGCTTCATCCTTATTTTTTTCAGGATTTGGATAAGCAGCTTTGCTATGACTCAGTCCAAGATCAAGTAGTAGTTCACATTGCTTATATGCGATCACACCTGGATTCAGTACTGGAACTGAGAGCTGTTCAGCAAGATAAGCATGTGCCTGGTGCATTGTGGTCGATCCGAGTATTAATACATCTGCGCCATCTTCTTCAATAGCTCGTTTTCCAGCTTCTAATAGTTTAGCAAATACAATATCTTCCTTACCCTCAAGTAAGGCTTGAGTATCAGGTCTAACATCAATGGAACGCACTGAGGCCAAATGAGATTCAAGGCCATATTCTTTTAACGTTTTTCGATAGAGCGGATACCACTTTGGCCACATGGTGATGATGCTGAATTTATGGCCTAATAAACATGCCGTATGAAAACTGGCAATTGCTGGGGAAAGAACTGGAATGGATAACCGTGAACGAAGTGCAACCAATCCTGAGTCACTCATTGTATTAATACAAATAGCATCGTAGCCTTCTTCTTCAGCTTTAATACCAGCTGCAATCACAGCATGTTCCATAATTGCCATATCATAGTAACTATCAGCCAACGTGAGCACTTGACCTGCTCCCACAAAGCTCACTTCAATATCATCACGCAAGAGCGCTTTTGGTAGTTGCGACTCGACTAAAGGCCGAGTTGATTCACTCATAGGTACCGGAAAAATCATCTTAATTCGCTTTTTCATAATTTCATTTCTTCCTTGTCTATATATGATTTATTTAATCTGATGTAACGCTTAACCAATCCTAAATGAGTGCTTTAAAATGCTTTATTCCATATTTAGATTAGGACGCAACTTATGCCAATCACTCACTTCCTGCACAGCCATCGTTGCTCGGCATAGTGTTCCTTCACCACCTTTTTTCCCGATAAATTGACCACCAATCGGCATGTGGTTCTCGGTTAAACCAATCGGAAAACTCATACATGGATGACCGCTAACATTAAATGGTGCAGTAAATTGAATTAAATGACGATTTGCTTCTGGATCTTGTGCCAGATTGGCCAACTGATCATGTGTAGGCGCAGCATAAGGTTGTACAGGCGCCAAAATAATATCGACTTCTTGTAGCAAAGCATCCATGGCGCCATTAAAGCGTTGTGCTTCTAATAAGATGCGCTGGTAATCCATCCCACTGAGCTGCCGTCCGCCATCAATTAAGCGACTTAAAGCAGGACCATATTGTGAAGCATATCTAGGATAGGTTGCTTCATGAGCAACTGCAGTTTGAACACCACAATGTGATTCCCAATTGTTACTCACATGGTAAGTATCCGGCATTTTGATCTTTTTGACTTGCCCGCCACCGGCAAAAATAATCCGGATAATTTCTTCCAACGCTTTTTGGATCACTGGGTCAACATCCTTATTGATCCATTCAAGATCAACACCAACTGTTAGCCCCTTAAAGCTCGGCTCAATGCTTGGAATTTCCAAACAAACGCTAGAAAGAGAAGTTGAATCCAAGGGGTCATAGCCTGATATCGTCGACAACAAAAATAACGTATCCCGTGCACTACGGGTTATGGGCCCAACATGATCCAGACTTGCCGCCATCTCCATCACACCGTAACGACTTACTCTCCCCCACGTTGGCTTTAAACCGGTTAAACCATTAGCTGCACATGGAAAACGAATCGAACCACCAGTATCACTACCCAAAGAGCCATAACATAAACCGGCTGCTGTCGCGATACCCGCACCACTCGATGATGCACCCGCCCAATGGTCAGCTCCCCACGGATTATTTGGCTCGACAATATCAGGATGATGAATTGCAAAAGCCCCTTCAGTCATCTGTAATTTACCGAGCATGACGGTTCCAGCTTCACGTAATCGGGTGACGACCGTTGCATCATGTTCAGGTATGCGATTAGCATGCAACGGCATACCCGCAGCGGTGACCACACCTGCTGTATCAATCAGATCTTTAAATGCAATCGGAATGCCATGTAATGGGCTACGGCAAATTCCTTTTGCTAACTCATCTTCAGCCTGTTGAGCCTGTTCTAAAGCAATATCTGCTGTTACACGTGCGTAACTATGTAGTTTACTATCCAAAGCATCGATACGCGCTAACTGGGCTTTGGTGACATCTACAGGAGATAATTTACGGCTACGGATCAGTTGCGATAGCTCGTACATTTCTAAATAATGTATATCCGTTGAATTACTCATCCATTCATTCCAATTTAGACTATATGAAAACCACCTAATCTGATCTAAATTCAAAATTTATACATCAGATAGCACTCTTAAAATTTAAATAACCCACTATTTTTAAAATAAAATTTTTATTTAAATTACAATTCAATTTCAGTACGACTACGTGTCAACGTATCGATTAAGGCATACAGGATTTTTTCTGCACAAGGCATTAAATCCGGTATATAAGTCGCTCCCATGCCCCCCAGACCCTCTGCAACAGGCAATGGCGCACCCGTCGCTGGCCACGGCCAACCTATTCTCGCTGTCGGTACACCATAGCGTCTTAATGCAGCACCATCCGTCTGACCCGCCAAATAATCTGGCGTACCATGTGGTTTTTGTTCCACATATTCCCAGCCGCGTTTACAAGACTGAATAATCCAGTTTTCCGGATCTGTTGTACCACCCGGAACAGAACCATATTGCTCCCAATCTACGTCTAAATCAGGAAACCGCTTTTTAAGATCATCAATGAAGTTGGAAAATTGAGCTTTCACATCAGCTGGACTAACTCGAGGGTTTACACGTACATCAAAGAATATTTCAGTCACTGCACTCGGAAATGCAGGGCGCTCAACATCACCACCACGAACACCTGCAATCCAGCCATGTGGCTTAATCACACCACTCGTATTCCGCTCGGTATATTCAACAATCCATGCTTGTAATTCATTGATGACTGTAGCCGCTGGAATAACGGAACTTCTAAAACCGGGAGTATCGTGTGGCACACCGGCATATCCAAGAGTACCTTTTACCTGTAATTTGAACCATGCCATTCCAGGTTCTTCATGATAAACCCAGTTCCAAGGCTTCATAATGATGGCGTAATCTGGATACATGCCACGATTAAGCATGTGAATCACGCCATTTGACATACCCGCATTTCTCGAACTAATGTCAACTGGCATTCCACCATCTGCCATACCTACAATAAGATTACCCTTAAGTGGTACTTCAGCTTCAATTAAAGCATTAGCAACTTCAGTTAGAGTTGCTACCATAGCTTTAGGATTTGAAGCCCCCAAACCAAAAACCCAGTCATCTACTTGCTGAGCAAAAGGTTGCAAATCTACCTCTTGACCATTGCCAGTCAAAACTTCTTCACCTGGCGTACGATCAAGATGCGTATCTATAGGTGCATATAACAAAACTGTCGCACCATCACCCGAACCTCGATATTCAGCCATGACATTTCCAGTCATATCATTCATAGGGTAATAATGAGATTTCATACCGATTTCTTTTAAATACTCAACCATAAACTTGCTTGCTTCACGAGTCGCACCTGTTGGGCTATGGATATTCGTTAAATCAAACAATAATTTTTGTAAACGTTGAGGATTTAATTTTGAGCAAGCCTTTTCATACCATTGAATCTGCTCAGGGGATAAAGGGATTTTTTTAGTCAATTCCATTTTTATTTCCTAAAATTTAAGTACTTAATTACTAGCAACGAATTGCTCAGCGAAAATATTCTCCGCTTTAACCCCTAACTCTAATAAACGAGTAGTTGCAGCATTAATCATCGGCTGTGGACCGCAAAGATAAGCAACTGTGTTGGAATCA
>NZ_VOYW01000060.1:0-11743 GCF_013420085.1 Acinetobacter sp. YH12027 | reverse complement strand
TGGAAGCAGATGAAATATTATTGGCGAGACTTTCAAGTCATGACAGCTGATAAAATAGAGCAATGGGTGGAGAGAGTATCAAACCAATTCGGAAAAGAATACATGTTTACTTTTTAATGACAGCTTACATCTCCTCAATCAATTCATCAAGTTTTTCAGAAAATGCTATCCTAAAAAACTGATGATAGATTTCCTCATTATTTATTCCATATATATGCGAGTCAATTTTGCTAGCAAGCTCACGATATTCGTCGATCAGTTTTCCTAATTTTTTATTATCTTGATTAAAATTTATAAAACTCAAAGCATCATTTATATTTTGCCTTAGGGGACTTAAAGAACCCCATATCCTTCTGATTTCACATGGCTCGATTTTAGGACCTAAAAATTTTTTTATCATTTCATTATCTAATTCATTTAAATAGTTATTAAGTACAAGCGCCAGAAGCTTATTAGTTTGAGCTTTATATTCCTTTAAATAAATTATTAAATCTTTAGATTGAGCAGCAATTAATTCACTGCCTTTTTGCTCTCGCCAATTCGTGTAAGTCATTAAGACCGCTATTGGAGCAAATATCCCCGCCGACCAAAGCAAAAGATTTGTCGCTAAAGTAATATCAACTTCTAAACTTTTAAAAATTGCATAAATAGCGATGCATAAGGTTAAGATAATTGCGTAGACTGCTAACACTGTCGCAATCAAATTTTCTGATTTTTTCATCTATTGCTTCCCCAAAAGCAATTTAATTTTTATTTAGTAACACGCTCTTTATTTTCCAAAATCTCTGGCAAACTGCGCTCTACCCAGCCAATCAAATAGTTTATTTTTTCTGCTGCTTGCGAACCGGTAATGGTCAATTGATATTCCACTTTGGGTGGCACAACCGGATACACCGTTCTTAAAATAAAACCATCTTGCTCCAGCATTTTTAAGGTTTGCGCCAGCATTTTTTCACTGACCCCTTCAATTCGCTGTTTCAGCTCACTAAAGCGATGTACACCTTCACTTAAACAGCGCAATACTAGCACTGACCATTTATTGGTGAGATGTTCCAGTATTTCACGGGATGGGCATTCATTAGATAGCACCTGTCCCAACAATGGACTGATTGCATACTTGGTCATTGAAGAGTTCCTTTCTTGATCACGGTTTTTAGTTATTACTTACTATTTTTAATGTACTTACCATTTGTAAGCTAACAGATTCATATGAGCGTATCAAGGTGAATTTTCCATCAATTAATGTATATGATTTTATTAAGCTGATTGGCCAACTTTATTTTCCACAATAAAAAAGAGCCTCAAATGAGGCCCTTTTTTTACAGCATGAACTAATTAAGCATTAGTTTCAGCAGGAACTTTTGGATAGCTTACGCCGCCCATTTGCTCAGCAATACGCAATACTTGGCAGCTATAACCCACTTCGTTATCGTACCAAACATAAGCAGTTAAACGGTTACCAGAAGCGATTGTCGCTTGAGCGTCAAACACACCAGCAGTACGTGAACCGATAAAGTCAGACGATACAACTTCAGTTGAGTTTGTATAACCGATTTGACCTTGAAGGTTAGAGTTGATTGAAATTTGGCGAATGTATTCATTCACTTCTTCACGGTCAACATCTTGACCTAAAGTAAGGTTCAAAATTGCAAGAGATACGTTTGGAGTAGGTACACGTACTGAGTTACCAGTCAATTTACCTTGAAGAGCAGGAAGTGCTTTAGCAACAGCTTTAGCAGCACCAGTTTCAGTGATTACCATGTTTAAAGTAGCAGCACGACCACGACGGTCAGCTTTATGGTAGTTGTCGATCAAATTTTGGTCGTTTGTGAACGAGTGAACTGTTTCAACGTGACCATTAATCACTGTGTACTTGTCATTTAACACTTTAAGTGTTGGTGTAATCGCGTTTGTTGTACAGCTTGCAGCAGAGATGATTGTATCTTCATCAAGGATGTCAGCTTGGTTCACACCGTATACAACGTTCTTCATATCACCTTTACCAGGTGCAGTTAGAATTACGCGTGCAGCACCTGGACATTTAAGGTGCTGTGCAAGACCTTCAGAATCACGCCATTTACCTGTATTATCGATTACAAGTGCATTGTTAATACCGTAAGCAGTGTAATCAACTTCAGATGGGTTAGACGCATAGATCACTTTGATGAAGTTACCGTTAGCAATGATTGCTTCGTTTTCTTCATCAACAGAAATCGTACCTGCGAATGGACCATGAATAGAGTCACGACGTAACAAAGACGCACGTTTTTCTAAGTCACCGTCAGATGATTTACGAACAACGATTGCTTTAAGGTTAAGACCACGACCTAGACCAGATTGGCTGATCATCAAACGTGCAAGGATACGACCGATACGACCGAAACCGTAAAGTACAACATCACGGTTTTCAACGTTAGTTGCATTGCCTTCAAGTGATTTCACAGCGTCAGCAACGAATGCGTCAACATCACCGCCTTTTTCTTTGAACTCAACAGCAAGTTTGCCAAGATCAATTTCAGCAGTACCGATGTTTTCGATTTTCGCTAAAGCTTCAAGAATTGGGAAAGTGTTCACAACTGAAAGTTCAACGTCAAGTACGCGAGTACGACGATGCGCTTTAAGAATTTGGATAACCGAACGGTTAATTAAAGAACGACCGTATACTGTAGCTACGATGTTTTTTTCACGATATAACTGACCCACTAGGGCAATCATACGTTCCGCGATTTCTTCACGGTTTTTCCAGCGACCTTGGTGCTCTGCATGTAGGGCAACGATAGTGTCTTTGCTCACAGATACGTCCTCTAATTAATTGTAAATCTAAGCATAAATTTCAAAACCCCACAATTGTAATGGAAAACTGAAAATTAATGAATCTAAAAGCAGATTTCGACAAGGTTATTTTGTTATATATTCACTATCAATTTTCAAAATAATCATGATTAGTATTATGATTTTATAGCCGAAAGTTGAAAAACTGGCTTTTTCGCAGATTTTTGTCACAAAATTTCAAATGTAGTTTTATCAACCAGATCTCTGCATATTTAGCTCAAAGATGAACGAATATTTATATTTTTCAAATTGTGGTGTTTTTTTATTTTGCTCAATTTATAGTATTTTTACTGATGTTAAGCTCGTAATAATAATTTCACATTTTTAAATGATTTTTAAGAATATTCGACGGAGTCTTACATTTGAGGTTTGAATAAAGGGTTTAGCCTTCAGCTAGAGGTACTCTTACGAAACGTTGTTTCTCATTTGGCAAAATGAGAAGCGTGCTTCATAAGGAAACCATCTTGCGGAGCAATGCTCCTCACTGCAAAACTCGTTCACTACCGTCAATTTATTCAAAGTATCGCAAAAACATTTTTTATTAGAAGTAACCTTGTCTTAGACAATTGCGGATAACATTACCGCGTATCGTTCTTTTATTTGGATCAAATTACGCCTCTAATGTTACTGCCTAACATTAGTTTTAAAGTCAGATCAATATTTAAAATTCTGTTAATTTTTCAGATTCTCAGCAAACTTTTCCAAATTAAAATCAAAGAAATTTACACTCAGCTCTAATATTTTCGGTAGTGCATTTAAACCATTCTCTCCAGTACTAATCGCAAAATATCTCCGATCACTAAAAGACTGCACCTTTAAGGCATTTTCACATGGCTCAAAATCGAGATTGACGAGCTGTGACGCATGTTCCTTTAGCAACATTAAAACCTGCATATAAGTTTGGCGCTTTTTTTGCTGCAGCGCTTTTAAAGCATCAGCTTCAAAGCTTTCATAATCCCCTGTTTTCGTCATGCGTTTGGAAAATCCAATATGTGAACCATTGGTACCCGTATTTTCTACAATCGCTGCTGTAGCAAAGACCTTCTGTTGATCATCAATCGGCTGCAGGAGCGCCTTCAGCGCCATATAAATTTGCTGTGACTGCTGATGATGAAACTCCCACTCATCTTCGTTTTGAATATAAAAAATGTGCGTCCGCCGTTTCAACAAAAGCACCTGCCAAGCCTGTAGTTGAAGTCGCAGTCGTTTCAACTCCAAATTTGCCTCAAACTCCGGGCAACTACTCAAGACTTTTAGACTCGTGATGAGCTTCTGAGATATTTGCATGCTATGGAAAAAGACAAAATCATACTGTATCTGCTCACTCAGTTGATATTGAACAGTCTGATGTAAGGGCTTCAAGATCAATGTATTGAACTGCTGCTCAAAAGCAGGTAAAACCGTCGCTAATTGAGTAGCATCCTCTACATGCAGCATTAAAAGTAGATGCTTATCTACCCGTGTATGTAGTTGCTGCATTAAATTTTGCAGATTTAAATGTATAAAACCTGCAATGGATGCCAACTTTGAGACTCGAAATTTTAATTGTTCGATCTGCTGATTTTCTAGAGCAGTATTTAAATCTATGGCCACCCCATCAAAAACTTCGTCTGCTAGGGCGTCATTGTGCTTTGTCGATAAAAACCGAGTTGCTGAATACTGCGTCGTCCAATCTAAATCAGGCGACAAAATATAAATAAACTCAGATGTTTGTACGATTTGTAAATATCGCGTTTTTTGTTCACGCTTTAAATAATATTTAAAAATCGGATGTTGCCAAACCTCAGATGATTTTGGTATAGAAGCATCAAAAACTTGCCCTAACATATGTGACTTTAAGAAAATTTCGATCAAGAAAATTTTAACTTGCAGAGCAGTGAGTTGACGTGCATCACTCGGCGCAATCAAATCCATTTCACGAATGATTTGTGCGGCATTTAAAATGAAATGCTGATGTAATACATTTTTTTCATACTGTAATTCAAAATCTTCTTCTGCATCTATTTTATTGATATAGGATAGGTTTTCTTCTAATTTTTGCGCAACTTGAATACTCATTGTCAATGTTCGAAGTTCTTCAAGCTGTGTTGCCAAATACTGTGCATGCTCACGCATGACATCATATTTTAGTACTTTCATCAGCATGCCCAAATTCATCGGTACATTTCTTTGATACGACTGTGATGAAGACTCCCAACGAATACCTTTTTGCGATAACACCTGCTGTATCTGTGCTAAATTGGATTGATCAAGATCAGTGCATACTTCAGATACAATACTCCGCCAATGCTGATCCAACACAGGCTCTAGCTGTAAAAGTTTAGCGCTTTGATGAAATGGGACAACCACTGACTGCTTCCTGTATCTTGGTTCTTTAATCGATCTTTTATCGATTTCAGTTTATTTTTATCTAAAATAAATATTTTTGTACACCATCATTCAATGCTGTTCTTCCTAAACAATAAATTGAATCATGGCGTGTTTTAGTTTTCTAAGTTTAAGATTTTATTAAAAAACAGCAAGCATTAATTGTAAACTGATCAATTTATCGTACCAGCATTTTCAGTCTAAGAATCGATTCGATCATTTAACGCTTTTACATTTTTTGCTAGCGCACGTTCATTTTGCTTTTGTTTAAACAGATGCAAGACACCTTCTATCACCAATAACAATACCGCACCCCAAATTGGAATATAGGTCAGCCATTCTTCGGCTTCTACTCGCTCCCCTAATGCGATGGATGCAAAAGCTAACAACACGGGTTCTAAATAACTCAACAAACCAAAAATCACAAATGGCAAATAACGACTCGCCAACATATAGCTACCTAAGCCAAGCGCACTCAGAAAACCCAGTCCTAAAACCGCCAAAATCAGATACGGGAATAACGACATCAGCGCTAAACTATCGCTATGAATAAATCCTAAATAAAAGGCTACAGGCAAAATTAAGCAAAGATCCCACCAAAAACCACCCAAATGATCGGTTTTAAAGGTACGACGTAAAAAGAAATAAATCGGATAAGCCACAGCGACATAGACAGTTTCCCACGCGATACTGCCAATACGCCAAATTTCGTGGCCGACCCCTAAAATTGCCAATGCCACAGCAGCCATCTGCCATTTAGACAGCTTTTCTTTATACAGCACACATCCAACCAGAACCATCACTAAGGGCAATAGAAAATACCCTAAAGATACTTCTAGCCCTCGGCCATTAATTGGCCCCCACAAAAACAACCAAAGCTGTGTAGTACATAAAAGTGAACTAATGATTAACCAAATGAGAAAGATCGGTTGCTTGACCACACGCCAAAAAATTTCACTGACTTTGTTTAAATCTTTCATCCACCACATAAATAAGGTTAAAAATGGCAAGGTCGCCAACATGCGCCATGCAAAAGTTTGCTCGCTATCTAGAGGTTTTAAAAAGATGGTAAAGAAATACAAAATACCGAAAGTGACCGATGCCAATACAGACAATGCAACGCCTTTATACATCTTTCACTCCAGTCCAAATGACTACATAATCTTGATATTTTGCTTGATGAATCAAGCTTTTCATCTGGACATTCTAGCAAATAAAAAACCATGCACAGGCATGGTTTTTTAGCATTTGTTCAAATATTTAGGTTTTAGGTTTCACTGTCTGCTTGGTATGAATAATATCTGATAAATCATAACCAACAGATTGCGCATAATTTAAATATTCCTGAATCACTTCCTGATCTGGATGAGCCGAACGAGAAAGAACCCACATATATTTACGACGTGGCTCACCCACCAAAACTGTTTGATAGTCTTCATCGGCTTTGAGTACCCAATAATCACCACGCCCCACAGGCAACCAACGAATGGCTTCTGGTAAGAAACTAACTTTTAATTTCGAGTTAAACGGTGCATTTTGTACAAATGCCTCGCCTATTGATTGCTTCTTGGTACCATCTTTAGATACACAGCGATTATTTACATTAATGTTGCCATTTTCATTTAGCGTGTAAACCGCAGTCACATCACGGTCACAGCTTTTTTGAAAGACTAAAGGCTTACGAGCTACTTCATACCACATACCTAAATAACGATCGAGCTCGACTTTTTCCACAGTCTGTAAAGGTTTCGTCTGTGCATAGGCCATTGTGGCTGCACCCAAACCAATTAACACTGCTGCACCAAGTGCAATTTTTGCGAGCTTAAAACCAGCTTTCGGAAGATTCGTTGTTGTCATTTTATGCCTCATTTCGATGCAAAACATTCGATGAAAATTAAGTAATTCTTTCTCTCGTGTTTTTACTCTAGCGGAAAGATTGCTCTAAAAATCATTTTCTTGTCTGAATTATGTATGTCATTCAAACAATATTCCGCATCTTGTCTAACAAAATTATGAAATCATCTGTGCTTTTAAACGCAAGATTTCATCGCGTAATCGAGCAGCTTGTTCAAACTGTAAATCTTTCGATGCCTTCAGCATTTCTTTTTCCAGCTTGTTCATATGTTTTGCTAAAAGTTTTGGATCTGACATCAAATGACGTTCATCTGCAGTTAATGCCTTGGCCTGATCTGAAATTTTTGCATCGATTTCATCATCTGTCAGCAGTTCACCAGTATCAATATCATTAACGTTTTGGCGTACAGCACTACGTGGTGTAATGCCATGTTCAAGGTTAAATGCAATCTGTAAATTACGACGACGATCCGTTTCATCAATGGCTTTTTGCATGGAGTCGGTCATACGATCTGCATATAAAATCGCTTTACCGTTTAAGTTACGCGCTGCACGACCAATGGTTTGAATCAAAGAACGCTCAGAACGTAAGAACCCCTCTTTGTCTGCATCTAAAATGGCGACTAGAGACACCTCTGGCATATCTAAGCCTTCACGCAGCAAGTTAATCCCAACAATTGCATCGTATACACCTGAACGCAATTCATGAATAATTTTAGTTCGTTCAACAGTGTCAATATCAGAATGTAAATAAGCGACCTTAATACCATATTCTTTCAAATATGAAGTTAAATCTTCTGCCATACGTTTGGTTAATGTCGTAACCAATACACGCTCATTTAAGTTTTTACGATTATTAATTTCTGACAATACATCATCCACTTGCGTTAACACTGGACGAATTTCAATTTCAGGGTCGACCAAACCTGTGGGTCGAACCACTTGCTCAACGACTTGTTCAGACTTTTCCATTTCATAATGTGCAGGCGTTGCACTGACATAAATGGTCGAAGGAATAATCCGCTCCCATTCTTCAAATTTCATTGGGCGGTTATCAAGCGCACTTGGTAAACGGAAACCATAATTCACTAAGTTTTCTTTACGCGAACGGTCACCTTTATACATAGCCCCAATTTGCGGAACAGTCACATGCGATTCATCGATGATCAATAAGGCATCATCAGGTACATAATCAAACAAAGTCGGCGGTGCTTCACCTGAAGGACGACCTGACAAATGCCGTGAGTAGTTTTCAATACCGTTGGTATAGCCAAGCTGCTGCATCATCTCTAAATCATAACGTGTGCGCTGTTCGATACGTTGAGCTTCGAGTAATTTATCATTTGCACGAAAGAACCCCAGTCGGTCTGTGAGTTCTTCACGAATCGTCCCAATTGCACGCTGTAAATTATCTTTAGGCGTCACATAATGGCTCTTTGGATAAATCGTAATACGTGGCACTTTACGGACCAACTTGCCCGTCAAGGGATCAAACCATCGAACTGAATCAACTTCGTCATCAAACAATTCGATACGAATGGCATTTTGATCCGATTCCGCAGGGAAAATATCAATAATTTCACCACGGATACGGTATGTGCCGCGTAGGAATTCGAGTTCATTGCGGGTGTATTGCATTTCCACCAGCCGACGGATGATGTCATCACGGCTGATTCGATCCCCTTCCACAATATGCAAAAGCATACTCATATAGGCATTCGGGTCACCCAGACCATAAATGGCAGAAACCGACGCTACAATAATTGCATCACGTCGTTCTAATAATGCTCGGGTTGCCGAAAGACGCATTTGGTCAATGTGATCATTAATCGATGAGTCTTTTTCAATAAAGGTATCTGAAGATGGCACATAGGCTTCGGGCTGATAATAGTCATAATAACTGACGAAATATTCCACAGCATTATGCGGAAAGAAGGCTTTAAACTCACCATAAAGCTGCGCAGCCAAAGTTTTGTTATGCGCCATAATAATCGTTGGACGTTGCGTGCGAGCGATCACATTTGCCATGGTATAGGTTTTACCCGAACCTGTTACCCCTAAGAGCAACTGGTCATGCATTCCTTTCTCAATCCCCTTGACCAATTTCTCAATCGCTTGAGGCTGATCACCTGCGGGCTGATATTGTGTTACCAGTTCAAAAGGCTGTTCCTGCATCACACTCTTCTTCAACAGTTTTTATAGGGCTTTATTATGAGGGCAAAGTTGCACAAAACAACGCTAAATTTATGTAAAAAGCCAAAGTCTCTTACAGACAGAAGAAACTTTACTGAGTATGTGTTTCTATACTTTGTCATCAACTTCAAAAAATATAAAGCGCCTGATTGTGCCAATTTTTTTCGAAGAAACTCTTTAGGCTAAAAAACTCATAGATAAAGCGTTCATTTAACCCAGATAGATACTTGACCTAGCTAAATTTCACCTGCAACATGAACAAAAGGACGCCACAGATCAAACTTTATGACTTACCAATATCATGACGAAAGTATTGTTAAAAACTTAGCTGAAGATACCATTTTTGTTTTTGGCAGCAATATGGCAGGTCAACATACTGGCGGTGCAGCGCGTACTGCCCTAGAGCATTTTGGTGCAATGAATGGTATTGGTCGTGGATGGGCTGGTCAAAGTTTTGCTATTCCAACGATGAATGAGCATTTACAACAAATGCCGTTGTCACAAATTCAACACTATGTCGATGATTTTAAAATCTATACCAAGAATCATCCGAAGACTAAATACTTCATTACCTCGATCGGTTGTGGTGTCGCTGGCTATAAAGTTGAAGAAATTGCTCCCATGTTTAAGGGGATTTCCAGAAATGTTATTTTTCCAATTTCATTCCGTCCTTTCGTTGAAAAAGCATTACCAAAACTCACCTCGAAACTTTTACATACGATTTATCGAGATTCGGTTATTTTCGCACCTTCAACAGATGAGTTGGTTGATGTACTGGCCTTAACGGATAATGAAAAAAGTCTTGCGAAAATTGTCCTGAATACCCAAATGTACCCGACAGACAGTAATGGTCGTGACCGTATTTTTGAAATTGAAGATATTTTGCATGCCCTGAATGGGAAAATATTTGAATTTCAAAGTAATTCTGAAGGCCCGATGATGTTTGGCGGCGTTATTTTAGCCCTACTTGAACTGTACAATATCAATGAAAAAGATTTCATCGATGTTTGGAAAGCTGAACGTGAAATTGCTGCACCAAAGCCTGAAAATAAAGCCCGTAAAGCCAGCCGCTAAAGGCTCTTTTCACCACATTTGAAACACCCAAAAAGCCAATGTCCATATTGGCTTTTTTTCTACGGTTGTTTAATGGTTTTTAGTGACTTAAGTCACATTAAAAATAAAACTTATTTTACATATCACATTATTTTAATATCATTTTTTTCGTCTTATACTACTTGCTGACATTATCATAAAGAATGACGAGCACATAAAATAGACATGCTAGATTCTCCTTTTTTTGAGCTATCCCCCATTGCCATGTGGCTTGAAGATTACAGTGAAGTCAAAAAACAATTTGATCTCTGGCGTCAACAAGGTGTGCAGGATCTCGCCACTTTTCTTCAACAAGATGAATCTCGTATTTTGCAATGTGCGAGAAAAATAAAAATCTTACAGGTCAACACAAAAACACTAGAACTGTATCAAGCACGTGACTTTGAACATTTATGTCAAAACCTGGATTTAGTTTTTCAGGCGGAGATGTGTCAAACACACATTAGAGAATTGGTTGCATTGTGGAATGGTGAAACGCATTTTTCCCATTCTGCTGTGAACTATACGCTCAGTGGACAACGCCTAGACATTCAACTCAAAGGCATTGTGCTACCGAGTCATGAGCAGGATTTATCTGCCGTTTTAATTACGACTGAAGATATCACCTCTTATACTGAAGCTTGCCGTTTACAAGAACAAAGTCGTCATTTGGCAGAAGCGCGTTTTCATTATTCTCCGACCTCACTTTGGGTCGAAGATTTTAGCCGGATTAAAATCAAATTAGATCAGCTACGCGCTTTAGAAATCGAAGACTTTGTCACTTTTTTGGATGTTCATCCCGATTTTGTACAAGAGTGCATTAAAGAAATACTGATCGTTGACGTCAATCAAGCCACGCTTGATTTATTTGGCGCTCCGAACAAAGAAATATTGCTCAAAAATGTACATAAAGTATTTGCCAAAGAGATGCTTCAAACATTTAAAGAACAGTTGATTGAACTTTGGAATGGTAATTTACATCATCAACGTGAAGCTATAAATTATGCACTTGATGGCAGTATTCGCCACGTCTTACTACAATTTACTGTATTTCCCGATTATCTTGATGATTGGAGCACCGTGCAGGTTGCCTTAACCGATATTACTGCACGTAAAAAGGCTGAAAATTATCTTGAGTATTTAGGTAAACACGACGTACTGACCAAACTCTATAATCGTTCATTTTATATCGCAGAACTCAAGCGTCTCGAACGCAATCAATTACGTCCTGTTTCTTGTATTTTTATTGATTTAAATGGACTAAAAGAACTCAATGACTGAACCGTACCGGGTTTGTCGGAGACATTTTTATTTAAGTTAGGCCACGTGACCTAACGGGTTAATCTTATCATAGTACATTGCTTCAAACTCAAAAGGCGATACATAACCCAATGCGCTGTGTACA
>NZ_VOYW01000059.1:0-12386 GCF_013420085.1 Acinetobacter sp. YH12027 | reverse complement strand
AATATGATTGCTGAGAACTGCCTTGTTTTGAAACTTGGTTGGCTTTAATTAGTTTTTAGTATTCTTTATAGAAAATGCCTCGATCAAGGGGCATTTCTAACAATCATTTAACATAAAATTTCTTATGTGAAGTAACCTGAATGCAGCGGTGCCCCATTGGGGGCGCGTTGAGATAAGCCTCTTTTAGATAACTTTAGCAACTCGATAGACAGTTGCAACTCCACAATTCACTGCTTTGGCAATTTCTTCCTTAGTCATATTGCCAACTACTAGCAATTCTTTTATTCGTTTATGTTTAGCCTCATTTGCCTTCTTGCCTGTTGGTTTGTAACCCGAACGTGCCAGGCCCTGCTTAATACGTTCTATACGTTTCTCATTGTCTAGGCGGGCCATTGTTGCCAGAAGATCAATCAACATATTGTTGATGAGTTCCAAGATTGAATGAGTAATGCTGTCACTGGTTTGAATCATTTGGTAGGTAGTAGGAAGATCTGCTACGACTAAACGAAGTCCCTTCTCCTGGATCCTGCGCTTCAGCTCTTGAAAATCTCGTTGGGTTAGGCGTGATAAGCGGTCAATACTTTCAACTAACAATGTGTCACCTTGATTTGCTTCTGACAGTAGCTTATTCAATTCAGGTCGGTCTAACTTCGTACCACTATAGTTTTCCACGTACACAATGGTTTCACCCAAATTCAAGTTTTGGTTTAGATCCTGAAGAATCTGCAAAGCCCTTTCTGCATCTTGATCTTTAGTTGAAGCTCGTAGATAAATACGTGTATTCATTTCTATCATTTAATCTTAATTCTATTAGATTAATGATAATACTATCATTTAATTATTGCATTAAGTCTAATGATAGATATTGTATGCGATTTGGCTCGCTATCATTCAGGTATAGTCCAAAGATAGGTTAAATATGATAATTTTTATCAAATATAGAAAAGGACATAACACGTGGAATTAAAAGATAAATTAAAGCTCAATGCTGGGGAAAAACTCATTAAAGTTAGTCACCGAATGAAAGGTACATTGCAAGAAATGGATATTTACAAGTACAACATAGTTGATTCAATGGGAAATGTTGTTGGATATGTAGATCACACAGATCATACATCAATCAACAAATTTAATAGAACACAAACAGCTACCCAATATGATATTAACCATAAAGTAATCTTAGATATAAACTGGTGATTACCTTTAGATGAATGAGTTGGATATCTATACTAGCTCATTCATATGCAAAGTTTATCTTGGGTAATAATCGCTAAGGGCCTCTAACCTATTAATCTTTTCTTGGGCGGAACAGCCTTGCATATTAATCACAGCATATATCCCACTACCTTCCGAGAAGGGTATAGCAACAGCTTCACAATTTATATTGATATAAACTTCCCAAGCTCTTTGAGATAAAAAAAGCTGATGTTCATATTTATCTAAAAAATTTGCTGCATCCGGTTTGCTTTTTTCATTATCTATCCACTTCATTAAAAACTGATACTTGTTCTTAATTTGCTCATCTAACTTAGAATTTAATTCATTAAAGCAATCTATAGTCGAAGCAGTATCCATTGCCATATAACATTTATTTATATTTTCTTCATAGTTAGCAAATTGAAGGTCTTTGGCAAATAATAATTGTGGTAGTGCCAAAATCAGAACTGCTAAAAAATTCCGTTTCAAAATATCTCTCCTTTGGATAATTTTTTTAATTATATATCAATCTAGTACCGCACGTATCACACGACTAAACAGGTTACCGCGTTTCTGTGGTTCGGGCTGTGATTCCTGAATGATAGGCTGAGGCTCTACCACTGGTGTTGATTGAGTTGGTTTAAGTATCGGCTCATGTACCTGTTCCGCCTGTTGCTGTGGCTTAGGTGCACAAAGTAACCGCTGTAAGGATTCGATTTGCTCGTTCTTAGCTTTTAATTCTTCACGTTGGAATTGTTCACGCTCTTGTGCAAGTTCAAGCTGTTTTTGAAGCATGTCTACTTGCTGTTGCATGATGTCTAGTTCTGCCGACTTTTGTAAGACAGGAGTCATACCTAGCAACCCAATATGAGAAACCCCGGCAGGATGCCGGGGTTTTTTATTTTTAGGAAAAATAACCAATTAGATAGCTCTAGTAAACTTATTAGTAATCTCATTTTTCCATTGTGGAGCCGTTAAAGCCTCTCGCAATTTTAAACTTTCATCCATCATTTTCTTCAAGTCAAAAATACCTGCTTCCAATTGATTTTTCTCTCTTAGTGATTCCAAATATTTTTTAAAACTTCCTAAAGTTAATGGCAAAATTTTCACATCCATAAGTTCTTCTTGATGATACCAAGCACCATGCCTGAATGTTTCTGCTGTATTAGTGTCAATAGTAAGTGCAAGGAACAAACCATAAACATCTTTATCAGGTGTATTCACTGTTTCTACCGCAATATGTCGTCTTACAGGTTCACCTTCAGCTGCTTCCTGTCTAGAGTTTGACGTTAATGTAACTTCTCCAAGAATTTTAAAATTTTCATACTCAAAGATTACATCAGCACCACCCCCTGGAGCATGATGAATAGGTTTAAAGTCCTGATCCACCTTAAATCTCCGACATTGTTGCGGCTCAATGATTAAATGATTTAAAGCTAAAAATGCTCTCCACAAGACCCATTCAAAATATGCTGGTTTTTCTCCTGACGGAATAGAAATCTCTTTATCACCAATCTCAATTGACATTGGTCTAGGTGAAATTAGCACATCCATATAAGCAAGAATTTCATCCCACTCATTCTTTTGATTTTCAGCAAATTTTTTCTCATTATTTTCAAAAAGTAGCTCTTCTAAGTGATATCTATAATTTTTGATTTCACCTATTGGTGCTTGTGATATAGAACTATTTTTTTCAAATAAAATTCTATTTCTATTTAATGTCTCTTCTAATTGCGCGGCTAATAATATGTTTGTTTCTTTATGATCTGTTGGTAAAGGAGCACCTTTCTGAATTTTTAAATCAGATTGACTTATATCAAAGGTTCCATACATTTCTATTAGCTTATCAATGACTATTTTTTTGTCATCAATGAAACAAATTCCCTTACCAGAGGCAGTAAATAAACCTGTAGATTTTAAATATCTTAAATTAGTATCAGCATAGTCTTTGATACTAGGAGCTTGAATTTCTGCTTTAGCAGACTTCGATTGATATAATTCTCTATCAAATTTCTTTTTTGATGAAGATGCTTGCCTATTACTTCTGATAGTAAGAATTTCATCAACACATTGATTTATATCTGAATAACTAAATGTTAATTGGATAACTGCTGCCATTTCTTGAAAGGAAATTTTACTAGTTCCTGTTCTATTTTCTAATTCCTTCATGATGTGAAGCGTTAACATCAAAGGAGAAAAAAATCCTATTGAATCATCTGAATTTTGAGCTTCACAAGAATATAGAATTAATGACCTTAAATAGCACTCCTGATCAGACTGTAAAGTTTGACTATTGAGAAGATTCCTACCATTTTCAGTTAAAATATAAATTTGATTAAATTGTTCTATAAACCCCAATTTTTCTAACGCGGAACGCCATTTTCTACCAACACTATATGTTGTATCACTAAAGCCAGAGGTATCTTTTGCTTCAAAATTAGAACTAATAATTCCACCATCAACCAATGCTTTGCAGAATACTAATTCTTTCTCCTTTGTCCCCCTAATGTCCCCATTAGTCGAAGCAAAAACTTTTAGCCCATCAATCAGTCTGAAAGGGCTACGAACTGTTGTATTGCCAAGAAGCCACGTGCTCATAATTATAAAAAAAAAGGAATAAAAATAAGATTTTATTCCTTTTTCCCTTTAGTAAGCTACAAATAAGTACTCTTGAACTGTATTACGGTTGTCCCCAACCTTAGTTGCTTGATTACCAAATGAATACTTATAATCTATTGGTATCACATCTACGTTTTCCTTATATTTACGTAACATAACCAACATTTCATCCATATTCGGAAGGCTATTAGATGAATACGATATAATAAGAATATTTTCCTTATACTTCTCAAATAACGTATCAAAAGCAACATAGACATCTTTTCGAGATGAAAAAGGCGTTGGATAAGATTTAAATTTCTTTGTCTTGGTATGCTCTTGAATTTCAATTTCTTTCCAATCCAGAGATAACCCTTCGACAAAATGGTACCTTCTAACATATTCATTATCCGAACATGTCGAATAATAAGGAGGATCAATATAAATCAAACAATTATCAGGTAGTTCAACGTCTAAAGCATTTTTTCGGTATGAAATATTTGATTGATGATTATCAAAAATAGACTGATTAATTGCTTCTACAGCATTCAAGAACTGTTCTTCTAATGTCAGAACTAAGTCTTTTCTTCCATCATCATAACGATGACCGGTGTATGTAAAAATTCCACGAGGTCTCTTTTTCATACACGCGCGAATCAATGCACTTCTAGCAATCGCTTGCTCATATTCATTATCAAGCTTCGGAATGTTAGATCGAATAATATCAATCAACAAATTCTCATCATCAGAAAAATATAGATCCTTAAATTTTTTCTGGACGAAATCATCTATCGGATACTTTTCTATTAACAATGATCTGGCTTTTTCATCACTTAAAATCACATGATTATTCTCTACCATCGCTTTTGTGAAAGTGTGTGACATATTCATATAATCATTTGTTATTACTTGCCTACCTAGCGTTTTAAACAAATAGCTGACTATGCCTGATCCAGAGAATAAATCTACTAATATTGGTGAATTAAATTGTTCAACGATACCTAAAATATAAGGGAGTAATTTCTGCTTAGACCCCATATATCTTGTTGAAGGATATAATTTTATTTGTTCAGGTAATGTTGAAATTTTTTCCAAATTCAAACTAAATTTCTCATTTTTTTGAGTATTTGAGATAATTACATCTTCACCTTTTCGTGTTTTCGAATCACATGAAATATGTCTTTTTGTCTGGATAACTTCATACTTAAATCCATGATAAAGATTTTCAACTATAGAATGATTAGAGTTAGTCAAAAAAACATGACATCCCTTATCGCTCAAAGCTTTATATGCTTTAGCTAAGTTTTCATGATCTTCTAAATAAAATTGTTCTTTAGTATATCTTTTAAAATCCGAATATTCTGAGATAGGTACATAAGGAGGATCTAAAAAAATCAAATCATTTGGACCAGCAAAATTTTCTAAAACGTCCAAATAATCAGAACAAACGATTTTTGCTTTGGATAATAAAATAGAAGCTGCTCTTAAATTATCCTCATCTAAAATCTTAGGATTTTTGTATTTTCCAAAAGGCACATTAAAGTGTCCCTTTTTATTCACTCTATACAGACCATTAAAACAGGTTTTATTCAAGTAAATTGTTCGAGCAGCAGCTTCTACTGAAGATAACGTCTCCCTATCTTGAGAACGAACTTCATAAAACATTTCTTCGGTATTTTTAAATTTTTTTAACTCAGCAATTACAGCATCAACATCATCTGCGACTGTACGATATAAGTTAATCAGTTCAGGATTACTATCAGCAATTACGGCATTTTCAGGTTGTAATGCAAAAAAGACTGCTCCTCCCCCAAAAAAAGGCTCAATATACTTTCCATAATAGTTTGGAAATCTAGGCAAAATTGAGTCTAACATTTGCGTTTTACCACCAGCCCATTTAAGAATCGGCTTACATTTAATTTTTTGTGGTACTGCATCACTCAAGTTTACTAAAAGAGGTTTATTCACTTACTATTTTCCCCTCATTAGTACCACAATTATATTCTTTTACTTTTTCAAAAATTTCATAAAAATCTATACCTTGATCTTTCATTGAAGAGGTTAAAGAAATGATAATGGCTATATGTGAAGGAACAAAACCAACTTTATGATAGTTAGTTATAGAATTGGGATTCATCCCCAATAGTTCAGCAAATTCTTTAATGGTAAGACCTGCTTTACCGATTAATCGCTGGAATTCTGAATAAGGCATAGTAAAATCTAAAAAAATTTAAAGCATTATAACACATATTAATATGTGTTAAGCACACCAATATATGTGTTTTTTGTGCGATTAAAAATTTAACATAAAATCTCTTATTCGAAATTTAATTGGTGAATAACATTAATAAAAAATAAACATAAATAGAATCTTAATTCCAAAATTGAAAAATTTTGATTTTCTATATTTTTTCGGTCAATGTTTTATTTAATAAAATCAGTAGCTTGATTAAAAAAAAACTTTCCTTTAAAGTTGATTTTCTATCACTTTATAATGAACCCATTTTGATGAATATCATAAAAGACCTCAATGACCTACCATCAAATATTTTTGGTTTCAGCCCAGAGGACTTAAGTCCTTCTGAAAAAAAAACCCCGTTAGGAACAATGTTTATAGAAATCAAAAAGGTCAGAGATAAACTTGGACTAAAATGTCGCTTGTTACCTTCATTTTTAACGAACACAATTGTATGTATAGGTATTACAGAAAGTGATTTTAAAAAATTAATTGCAGAATTTGACCCGAAAAATTACACATACACTTCCTCTAGTGATACCCATTCTATACATTTGACTATCTAAACTGGTAATACCCCCATTTTTAATTGAATTAATAGATAGAAATTAATACTGGATAGGCTCTTAGTGAATTTACTCATCTGCAAGTACTTGTAAATAAAGCTCATCTGCTTTTTGAGCAATGGCTTTACCGTTCTCACGCATTTCTAATTCTTTAGCTACATAGGCTTGAATCGGTATGTTGTAATAGCCACCACCATAGTAGTCTTTAATGAGTTTCAAAGGCACTTCCACACCATGCTCATCAAATAAGTTACGTCTGTAAGTGTACTCATGAATCGTATCAGCATAGTTCGGCAATCGTGGTAGATAGGTCAAGTGTGGTGTAGCGATTTCCATCTGCATCCATGTTTTCTGCTTCTTAGACCTGTACTTTAAAAAACGCTGTGCAAAATGGATGATCTGCCCTGCTTGGGAACGGCTTGCTTTGAAAACAGACCATGTTTCAACCATCAGGAATAGATTTTTAATGTCGGCTCGGTTCTTCTCTGCTAGAGAACTATTTTTTTGACTAGCCAATTTATTAATAGAATCAGTAAATTTAGTTTTAATTTTTTCAATACTTTGCTTTGTATATCGCCAAGTCCACGTATAAGCCCTTACTCGGTCTTTGTAGTCTTTTTCATCACCCAAGATGAGCTGTTTATAAGTCTTATGCGTATCTCTAAAAAGCTCCATAGTCACCAGGGCAGTAGGTTTGACAGCAATTGGATTTTTTAAGACAAATTGTTTTGGCTCATTATCTTTGAAGTAGTCTGCAATCAAGGTCTTTTCTGCTGAGATCGAATCAAGATCCCACTTAAAGCCTTTGTACTTCTCTTTAAGAGTCTGAATCTTCAAACGCTCCGACTCTTTGGCAAGTTTATTAATCTCAATACCGTTGAAAGTATTGAAATCTCTACTTGTAGGCGTAGTGAATAAGCAATACAGAAACCATTTATTTTCATTAAAGACATCTCTTTGCACGATCATCGTGCAAATAGGATGACCCTTTTCTAGGCGGTAAGAACGCTGTCTTGGTGAAATACCCAACTCATAACGCTCTGTCATCTTATCCAAAACGGATTCAATGGATTTCTTAGAACTGTCGTACTCAAAGCTGAAATAAAAATATGCGCCATTGGCAACATGGTCAGCGAGCCGTTGCATTGTAAATTTTGTGTGTGGACTAAAAATTATCATCCAAAATATTTCCAATCATTGTTATCAAGGGTTAATTCACAAAATACGCTGTTTTTTGATCAAAAACTAGCATTGTAATCGAGTAAAAGGATTTTTGGTTTTTAGCTGTTTTTTGCTTTTTCCATAGCGAAGCTATGGTGAACTTGCGAAGCAAGTTTTAAGGACTTCTAGACGGTGTTTGTAAGAGGGTAATAAGTAGTTCCATGCGAACGCACCTAGACAGCATATTTTTTGTGCATTATGATTTTCTCATCAGTTGTGAAGTGTGTCTGACCAACGCACCTAAAAGACCTAACCGTTTTTTAGTGTGCCGTTAGGCACACTAAAAATTTTGATTTTCAACAGCTCACAGTGGAAAGGTTGACAGCCTGAAAACTGCTTGACGAAGCGGACTGCTGCGGAAACGTAGCTCGGTACGCTTTGATGAGGGCTGATGAGGGGTGGCTTTTGCCTACCCTCAAATTCTACTCAATCCACTTCATTGTTGGTTCTTGAAGTTGGGCGACAAGGAAACGGAATCACCGAAAGGTGGCGAATGGGTTAAACCCCATTCTAGGCTGAAAGGGCTGAAATCCTGCTTTTGAAGAAATAGTGAGTGAAATCCATAGATGGAGAGTAGCGTTAATAACTACCGTTCTTCGCTGAATCTTTATGGTTTGGCGAGGTGCGTGGCACACACGATGGCTTCTGCGGTATTCGAGAGGGTACAGGCGATCAAGGTGAAAGCTGGCGAGAGTGGCACTTTTGGGTCAGGTGGTGAATTTGTCGTGATGACATTCCATTTTGGCTCGAAAGGTCGATGTATAGCTTAAACGTGTTAAAGGTGGGGAGAGATCCTCATCGACTGTGCTAAGTAAGTGTTCTACCCATGATGATATTTTTTAAGCTGCGGAATCGGTATTTTGGAACTGCGTACCGAAAAGCAAGGAAAAAGCTTAGAAACTTAGTGGATGAACGTACTGCTTGTTAAGACTTCAATTGATAACTTGGGACGCACTTTTATGTCATTAGGTTTTGTCACCTAAGTTTTTGAATAACTAAATTTTTAGTTATCGACATAGATGTGTTGGAGCGATCTTTAGTAGCGCATATAAGGCAGATTTTTGCCGAAGTTGTACTGTAATAATTCTGAATAAGTTGTTGTTTTTATTTGTAAAATAGATAGTAATCTATAATTACAGGTAAAATTGATAATCAATAAGAATTTTCTTTTGAGTTGTTTTATCAAAAGTTGGTTAAAAAACCATAGCTACCGTTGTCAGAAATGACTTGTTAAGGGAATCGTGGTTTTGCGAAAGAGTGATGTTGAGGCTATAGGGGACTGTAGTTGAGTGTGTTACTTCCTGCATGGTCATAGTGCTTGAAGGCTGTGGATTTAAAGCCACAGGAGAGTCAAAAAGGTTAAATGGGGATTGGTCTCCCCTGCTGTTCGAGTTGGTCGCTCGAACTAAACTAAACTTCTGAAGACATAGTTTTTCGAGGTTGTTATCCACCATAGGATAAATATTTTCTGATTTTATGAATAAAATTAGCGTTTTAAAGTTTGGTGTTGGTTGGTTGGCAATCGGCACTTCGACAAAATTTTACGGTGCATACGTTATAAGCATTTTTTAGACCCCCTCGGATATTCTTGCCAACAGAATATCGAAACGAGGTGGGTTGTCTAAATGCTCACCATTTGCGTTTTAAGGCACTTTAAACTAAAACCTATAGGTAGAATAGGAATGACCAATAAAACGCCAAATACAGCAAACCATGCGCTATAAATCCACATCTCTTGGTGTATCTTGCTCTCGATCTGTCATAAAATCTTCTAACCCTGTTGGGTCATCATGGTTTTTAAAGAACTCCTCCCAAGTTACTTCACAAAAGACACCATCTTCATTGGCTCTAAACCATCGTGGTTTGTTGAAGTTCTTCATCGAGAGAGAAACCAAATCTTCATCTTTTTTATCTTTGCTCATCTCAGATCCTCTTTAGCGAGTGTCTACGAGCGACACAACGAAAATTTGCGCCTAGACTCCCTGAAAAACTGCTTTTTAAAATATTTGCTTCAACAAATTGAAAGTAGATCACATGCTGATCTTTGCACCTAGACCGAGCGAAGCGAGCATAAAAAACTTATGAGCGAAGCGAATTCCGAGTTGCTTTTGCCTTTTCTTAAAGTAACAAGAATATTAACTAAAAATTGCCCCACGAATCGAGCGAAAGCGAGATTCAATAGAGTTTGAGCGTAGCGAAAACCAAGGGCAATTTTTCATTTATTTTTTCATTTACTAATTTTAAAAGCTTTATTAAAAGCTTTTAATAGCTTTTAAAAAGCTTTTAAAAAGCTTTACGGCCAGTCTCAATGTATTGCTATATCAGTGTTTCAGACACTAAAGTGGGGGCGAAATGTTAGGTTTTTGACTTTAAGTGGGGGCGAAATGTTAGGTTTTTGACTTTAAGTGGGGGCGAAATGTTAGGTTAGTGGGGGCGAAATGTTAGGTTAGTGGGGGCGAAATGTTAGGTTAGTGGGGGCGAAATGTTAGGTTAGTGGGGGCGAAATGTTAGGTGGTAATCAAGATATGCTTGACTTAATAAGTGGGGGTAAGTAGCATTGAAAATACCACCACATAATAGAAGAATAGTGATTTTAGATGGCTGTATCATTAAAGAAAATTAAAAATTTTGAGGAACATGACAAATCTCTTTTTCCTCTTTCAGCACCTGCCAAACGTTATCCAAAAGACTATGCTGTCTTTCAAAATATTTTCTGGCAATTGAAGCATGAGAAATCACCAAAAGACGATATTCTAAAATTGCTATTCTTTTTTAGCCCTAAAGTTCGGCTAGCATCAGATCCCAATGAAACAACAGAATTCACTGTAACAGCTAAAGAATATGCTGAATTGACGGGCTTAAAGCCAAGCAGTGCTTATGTAGCCTTAAACCGAGTAGTAGATGCTCTCTACGACCACAGTGTAGTTTTTTATCATCCTGGAAAAGATCGAGATATTCGAACAAGACTCATTAGTACATGCTCATACAAGGATGGATGTTTTTATATTTCTTTCACGCATTTTGCCCTATACATTATGTATGTTTTTAATAAACAAAATTCGTATACAAAATTTAAAGTTAAATCGGCTGTTGCCTTACATGGTCACGGTTTAAAACTTTACCCATTCTTGGTACAAAATGAATTTCGGTCTAATTTCGATGTATCCATCAAAGAATTAAAAAGTGCTTTAGGTCTGGCAGAAAATTCATACCCAGAATATAGAGATTTCAAAAGTACTATTCTTAAACCCCACATTGATGACATTAACTCTAAAACAGAACTTACTATTGAGTTTAAAGCAGTCAAGAAAGAAGGACGCAAAGCTAGTCATGTTAATTTTATAGTTAGAAAAAAGAAAACTATTGGAGCTAATCAACAAAGTGAAACTGGTAGTAACCAAGAGCAAAATAAAATAACTGCAAAAATGGTTTATTTAACGATAATTCAAAGTGAAGAATTGAGCTTGAGATTCAAAGAATCTGGTGAGACTACAGACGAATTAGTAGAAAGAATAAAAATTGATTTTAAAAATAACGAAGGTAATAGATGGATTGAAAAACTAGCAGAATTCAATATCGACTTTACTATTGAACAAAAAGTTTGAAAAATTGCTGCTATACCTAGAAAAGTACGATTTAATTCAAAATAAGATATATGTTCAGCTAAGATGTTCAGATGAACATGCTTAAACACGCGCTGAGGGATTACATTGAACAAAACAAAATTTAGCATAATGGACGCAAGTAAAGCTTTTAAAAAATCAAGAACAACAATCTATGAATCTATAAAAAGTGGTGAATTATCAAGAGATCATGATGGACTTATAGACTTATCGGAACTTATCAGAGTTTATGGCAATCCAGTCAGTGTTCAGTCCAGTACACGTACTGAACAAGTCCAGAAGGATGTACAGGTACACGTTCAGTCTGAAATTGAAAATGTATTAAAAGATCAAATTTCTTTACTCAAAAATCAGTTAGATTTAGCAAATCAAAGAGAAAAGTCTTTGATGCAACATATTGAAGATCTCACTCATAGAATTGAGTTTAAAGGCACGTTAGAACAGCCAAAACAAGAAAATACTAGTAAGCTAAATGAATCTACTAATCTAAATATAGCAACAGATCCTCGGCCAGAGATTGAGTCGAACTATGACGCATTGACTACTTTTGGGGAAGACAACAAGCGTATACCTATTCCTGAACACGTTGAACCGGAACCTAAAAAAAGGGGATTATTGGGCCGTTTAGCTCGGGCAGTTTTTACAGATGAGTAAGGTTTTATTGTTATTTTTAGCTAAACAAAAGTGTGGAACATTGCTTACTTATTAAGCGTGGAACGTGAAAAGTCATAAAAAAAGCCCAATCGGGTGTGATTGGGCTATAAACTAGAAACTACAGCATTGATTTCTAAGGAAAATTATAACACATTTCGTATAACGTGTATTATGTTAATTTTAGAAAATCTTCACTACTATTATTTTAAAATAAGCCTTATATCCAAGCATAAAACAAGGTTGTCTAGACTTCTTTTAACAGTAAAGTTATCATAAAACTGAATTTTATTT
>NZ_VOYW01000058.1:0-13725 GCF_013420085.1 Acinetobacter sp. YH12027 | reverse complement strand
CATGAAATACGGTATTCTGATGTGACAAAACCTGAATCCTGGTCGTTAAAGTGTTTGTTTGCACTCATATTTTAACTGTTAGGACTCAGGTTTTTTTATTTAAAGCAAACTATGGGACAGCAGTGCCTTCACGGCATCTTTTTTTTGCCCATTTAGACTGCAATACTGCTTTCTGACAACGGAATAATCTTTTGATAAACAAACTGATTTTTCCCTTGTGATTTCGCCTGATATAGGCAGGCATCGACATGTTGTAAAGTCGTGGAGTAATTGGACAAACTCAACTGTTGAAACTCGGCCAAGCCCATACTAAAGCTGACATCTAGCCTTAATTGATCTTTTCGAAACGGCACATGTTCGCAGCGTTCCAAAATTGTTTCACACAACATTTTACCCTGCTCCAAATCGGCACCTTCGAGCAAAATTAAAAATTCTTCACCGCCCCAACGACTAATAAAACTCGCGCGTGGACTACAATTTTTTAAGATTTTTGCCAAATGCACCAAAACACTGTCCCCCATTTGGTGTCCATATTGGTCATTAATTTTTTTAAAATTATCGACATCGAGCAAAATGACACAGCCTTTATCAACCGCACCCTCTATAAATATTTGTTCTTTAAAGGCATGGCGATTTTTCAGTCCCGTCAACTCATCGCAAAAACTTACACGTTGCAAAGCCAAATATAGACGTTTATTTCGTGCATACAGCTCACAAATAAACAGAAAAATGATCAAATAAATACCCAATGCCAAACGATAAGAACTGATCCGCGAGAGCATATGTACCTGTGCATCCGACCAATATTCCCCAGCCAATGGCATGGCACCATACCAGCCACAGATCAGCGTCATTAAGCCAATCAGCCAGCAAAAGGTTTTGAAGTCATATTTGATCGCGTAGTAACACATCAATAAAGGCAAGACCATGCAAGCATAGAAGATCTGATCATTTGAGATCACATATTGGACGGCCAGTGCCACGATCAGATAGCCATAATCCACCCACGGCACATTCATCCAGCGCTGAACACCAAACAGTAAACACACCACAGCCAAACTTGTTGCAAATTGCTCTAGAAAATAATCAACAAAGGCAAAGTATTGGTTGTCCATCTGAAAGCACGCCACAAACAAGAGACTGCCTGCAAAAGCACTCACGATACTCGGAACAGCTAACATTAGGGTTCGCTTAAAGCGGCGTTTTTTTAAATGGCTCAGCGCTAAATAGGCTTTAATAAATACCCAAATCTGAAATGCCGAAATCGCACACAGGAGAAATTTATCTTCTAAGATTTTGGCAGGATCGACCATCAGCGAAGCCACAAAGATCGCACTAAAAGCATAAAGCACGATCAGTAAATCGTGACTTAAATGCTTTCGCATTAAAACCATGCCATAGGCAGCGAATGCATTTACCACCCAAACAGGGCTAATGAATAATTCATAGGTATAGCCTATCGACACCAATGAAACCGCACATATGGCAAGCCATAGCAGTATTAATTTTTTCATACGCTAAAAAAATCGTCTCTAAAAATGGCGATAAACCTTTCATTCAAAGCCAATCGGTCTAAGGTTAGAATTTTTGCAAGTTCAATACAGCTCAGCTTCTTATGAGTTATGGGCTGCTGGCTAAAAAGTTATGTTTAAATTTTCGGCGTATTTTAAGTGATTTAAGTCACACTATTGGTTGATAGTTGTATTAAATTTGCAATTTAAACAATCAAAGACTGTTTTAAAGCCAATGTTTTTTGCGCCATTCGTGCTAGTTCGGAACTCAGTTCCCAAAATGATGCTCGATAACAACAAAAAAGCCATCCGCTAAAGGATGGCTTTCACTTGCATAACATGTCTCGAAGTTGTGCTGAATAATTTGAATGAAAAGGACTTATTTTAATATTTGTAATTGTTCCATCAACCAAGCCATGTATTTATCTTGATCCATAAAGTCAGGCGCCGTCCCTGTATCCAAACTATAAAATTGTTGATTAAATTCAATCACAATCTGTTCAGTCAGATGCCAATCTTCAATCATGCGAAAATACTGACTGAAGAAAAAACGGTTCTTGCCCCAATTGTTTAAACTTTCCAAACGTGGATATTGGCGGTTCGCGATAAAGTCGATATAGACCTGCTGAATATCATCAAAAATCTGAATAGCTCGCATGAGCATGGACCTCTATATGATGTAAAACCTTGCTATAAGCCACTTTATCGCGCAA
Source organism: Acinetobacter sp. YH12027 (assembly GCF_013420085.1). Classification (NCBI taxonomy): domain Bacteria; kingdom Pseudomonadati; phylum Pseudomonadota; class Gammaproteobacteria; order Moraxellales; family Moraxellaceae; genus Acinetobacter; species Acinetobacter sp. YH12027. Next base: position 11,501 of record NZ_VOYW01000058.1, on the reverse strand, counting down.
TTTTGAAAGAGAGATGACAGTCAGTTAAAGCTTTTGTTTCAACTCTGAACGGTTCTTTTGGCGGATCTCATCCATTTGTGCATTGAGCGCTAACATCTCTGTATAAAGCTGATTAAACTGCTTTAAAGGCGCATCTTCATAGAACATAAATAATTTATTTTTCTTTTCCCATTTATTGGCTTTCAGCACAGCAAAGAGCTCATCAGCCTTCGCCAAGCTTTGCTTTTCTAACTCAAATAAAGCATGCGACTCATCACTATCACGACTGTCTCTTAAACTCTGCGCAATTTGCTGACGAAACACCTGTTTGACCGCCAACTGTTTGGCCTGCGCTAAACCATTTTCCTCTTGCTGTGTGGTTTTTTGTTCATAAGCATCGACCACTGCATGCACCTGCTGCAGCATTTGCTCAGTCTCTTGATATTGGTTTTTTTTATCTTTTAATAAGCGATCGATATCGAGAAATTTATCCCAATTCAGTGCTTTAAGATCACGAATATATTGATTCCGCGCTTCTGCACGCTGCAGCATTTGGCTCAAAATAAAATCCGACATGATTTTATAATCCCCCGTTAGCCGTGCATCTGTCACATTGAGTTGTATCGGCTCTTCCCAGTGCTGAGCTTGCTGAAAAATTTGCTCGGTTTTTTCACGCAAAACCGTTTCATAGGTCGAGAGTTGCACAGCTTCTTTTTGCTGTACTGAATATTGATAAAACATCCATCCAAAGACCAATACCGTAGCACTGGCCAAGACAACAAAGATACGCGGCATAATGAGCTCCGAATGCCCTTTTATTCAGTTTAACCAAAAGTTTGAAGATTGACGATAAAATAGCCATGCTTTTTAAGAAGGCTATTTGAAAACATCAATGTAAATAGACTTAAATTGCGCATGCCATCAAAACGAAAATTCATGGATAAAACATGAATTTTCGCCTTCAATGTACTGTAGAGATGTATTCGATTATGGGGTCTTAATCGGATTGGTATTTAACTGACGGTCGATGTTTCCGAGATTGATTTGCTCACGACTGATTTGCACATTGGTCGCATTACGGTCAATCCCAAAGGGTTGCAACATAATATATAAACCATTGCGTGGGTCAGAAGACTGCAAACCTGCGGCAATATTTAAAACATGCTGTTGCATCAAAGGCGATAAATTCGACATATCTGGCACTGCTGTGGCAGGTAAGATATCAATATTTGACACGATTGTTGCATCGACACCTTTGTTTTGAGTATCACGCTCAAGTTGCATCACCCGTTGCTGTAAGGCTTTACGGCGATCCACCTGCTCTTGATACTCAACAATGCCCGTCTCTGCACGCATTTCACGCTCTGCCATAATGGTTAAAGCAGGCATCTGAATAGCTTGTTGTTCGGTTTCATCAGCTTTTGTAGTGGCTTTTTCCGCAGCCAATGTACTCATAGCCGTCATTGCTGCACTAACAAAAACCAAAACGGAAACAGATTTAGGGAGATTCATCATGTTCATTCCAAGAGATTTAAAAATAGAAAATTGAAAAAATTTACACTGCTATTATTGTACAACAATTAATCAATTTACCAGATTTAACCCCGACAAACGGCAGGATAGCACAGCTAGTTTAAACCTCACGTTGCTCATTCTGGACTTGAGATATCATCCTTTACCTATCTGCATTACCACTGCTTTTTCTTTTTTATACTGTTCCAATTCTTAACAGCACAGGAAATGACAAAGCAAACTCTTGCTGCGGATGACGGCTAAAGAAGTCGTGCAAAGCTGCACATGGTTGAAGTATCGGATGTTGCTGTTGATAATGTTTTAACCCAGACCATGTTTGCAAATAGTCCAAAATTTGCTGTGAACTCCACCTGTAATTTAAAAACAGCTGAGGTGTCGCTAACTCCTGAAATGGAAACGGAATACTGCGATATTCTTCGTCGATGTAACAACGTTCAGCATCCCAATAGCCTTTTAACGTGACAAAATACAGATCCTGTAAAAGCTGGTTCAATTCCGCGTGTTCAAATTGAATCAGACCATAACCCACAATGGCGATATGACCTTGGGGTTTCAATACGCGTCGTACTTCTGCATAAAATGCAGCAAAATCGAACCAATGAATCGCTTGCGCGACTGTGATTAAATCTGCTGAATGGTCGGCAAGCGGACAATGTTCGGCGCTAGCTTGCTCATAACGCACATTATCTAAATTGGGTGCTTGTGCCAATTGCTCAGCACTCAGATCTGTCGCTAAAACCTGTTGAAAATAGGGTGCCAAACCTTTGGTAAATTGACCTGAACCTGCACCGCAGTCCCATGCCAGTTCACGCACGGCAACATGCTGCAAGATGCTATCGACGACTTCAGCAGAATAACTTGGACGTGCTTGTTGATACAGCGCACTCCCTGTAGAGAAAAGATCTTTCATTGCGGGGATTCATTGGTTGTTTTTTTATCACTTTAATCGAATTTTTAGGGTCGGAAACTAGCACTTAAGTCATAGCTTCAGCGATAAAATTTGAGCTTCAAATATTTACTCAATCACATGCTGTATATAAAAACTGGTCTGCGCAATCGGGCTTAATTGATCATTCATTTGATAATATTTCACATCATAATGACCAGTTTTCCATCCAGTCATAGGATAGAAACTCACCCAGTTTTGTTGCTGTTGCTCACTGACTTTGCGTGGCGTAAAGAGCAGCACTTCACCGCTATCACGATGCGTCCAACGCACCATGACTTGCGTATTGTTTGGAACTTTACCCAAGGTATCAAAATGTGCATATAGCGGCTGTGTGACATAGATTTCACGAGGTAAAACCTGATCTACATCTAACTGTGATTGTTCTGTCACATAGGCCTGCCCTGCCAATCGCTGCTGCGGATCATTTTTAGCTTGCAGAAACTCGTCTAACATCTGCTGCGCAAACTGTTGCTTATTTTGAATCCCTGCAAAACTGTAATTGGGAAATGCCTGCTGTAAATATCGCCCCAATTGTTGATCTGAAGTCTGCTGAATAATGCTCTGTAGCTGACGATGTTGGCTTTTGAGTTGTTGCTGTATATCTTTAGAATGAGGTTGATCCGAGGCATCTTGATCTAAAGCCAAGAGTGCCACAGGATTACTCGTCGCCAAAGTTACAAGCGAGTGCTCAGGTGGCGGCGACGTCAAGCTTGGTTGGTCATTCCACGATGCCGCAATATAGCCCAGTGCAAAACAGAGCAGTCCAATCGCCGCATATTGAAGTCGCTTCAACTGTCACTCCACGAATCTATGTTCATTTGATTAAAGCCTACAGCGGAGCACTTCTGTGCCGACAATATATTCACCAGAGCTCATCGTCGTACCCGTGTTAATCACCTGATTTAAGCTAAAGTTAGATCCAACTTTTAATTTAAGCAGACCATTATCACATGCTGCAGTTATTCTGCTGCCCGATTTCATATTGGATACACAGCCCGTTTTGGTCACGGCAAAAATTGTTTGCCCTGCGGAAATACTGGTGCTGCATGATGCTGTGATTATTTTATCGAGCGATGATTCACAAGAAGAACAATTGCCATTATCACAAAGCGCTGCTGCATTTTCACTTTTACATTCATAGGTCACACCATTTTGAATAATGGTTTTAGAATAGGAAGAATCGACATTACTGCCGCCCCCGCCACCACATGCGCTCAGCAAGACACTCATACCGATCAAAACAGGAAATAATATTTTCTTCACAACCTTAACCCTTATTTTTTAATAATTTTCTTATAGCCATTGGGCTCATCATCTGGCATGGATTGTAGCAGTTAAACTGTGCGAAATATCAACACCTGAAAAACAGCAGACGAAAAAAAACCTCAAACAATGGTTTGAGGTTTTTTCGAATATGGTGGCGAGACCCAGGATCGAACTGGGGACACACGGATTTTCAATCCGTTGCTCTACCTACTGAGCTATCACGCCGATGCGGTGTATTAAGCCGCATCTCAGTTAATTAGTCAATCATATTTATAAAAATATTTTTCGTATGCATATTTTTTAGGCAAAAAAAATCCCTGATGGGATCAGGGATTGATAAACTGAAAAATCAGTTTTGAATATGGTGGCGAGACCCAGGATCGAACTGGGGACACACGGATTTTCAATCCGTTGCTCTACCTACTGAGCTATCACGCCGATGGGGCGTATTAAACAATTTCAGTCTCATGGCGTCAAGCATCCGTTGCGCTTTTTTGTGCAAATGTTTATTTTTAAATCAATATTTCACACTATTTGCTTATTTTTTGAGTGATTTCAAATTTCCACAGCTGAAATTACAGTGACGAAACTGTATTTATCCAACAAAAAAGCAGCTCAATGGCTGCTTTATTATTGGAGGGCAGGTTATTCAGCCGCAGTAATTTTTCCAATGTGTGCCAAACAGCGGTGGATCGCGCCACAACCTGGTTCAAAAGTTTTCACCCCTTTTTCTTCTTCCATACGGGTGGCCTCACTGACCAAGCGCTCTGCAACACCACGCCCACGATTTGCAGGGTGTACCACAATATATTCAAGGGTTTTGCTTTCACCTTGGCCTGTACACCAAATCGCACCAATCAATTTTGTATTAAATTCTGCAGTATAAACTAAGGTATACTGAGCTAAGTTCTGCTCAAGTTGTTCAATCGCATCGGAACCGTCGCTAAACTCAGGGCTGGTGTCATACAGTCGCTCAAGCTGGCTGCGCACTTCATCATTTTCTAAAGAAGTATAGGCATGTACGGTAATAGGCATTGATAAACCCTCCTGAGCAATCTAATATGCGGTGACTTTTCGTCACAGCGAAAATATTTTTACATCAATCATTTTGACGTATTTGAGGAACGTGTCTATGACAGATCGTATCAGTGAAGTGGTAAGAAACACCAACGAAACCAAAATTCGAGTTCGTGTGAATCTTGATGGTACTGGTCAAGGCACTTTAAACACTGGTGTTCCATTTTTAGATCATATGATTGATCAAATCAAGCGACATGGTCTGTTTGATATTGATATTCATTGTGATGGCGATCTTGAAATTGACGATCATCATACCGTAGAAGACTGTGGGATTACACTGGGCCAAGCCTTTGCTCAAGCACTGGGCAATAAAAAAGGCTTACGTCGCTACGGTCACTTCTATGCGCCACTTGATGAATCACTGAGTCGTGTTGTGGTGGATTTATCTGGCCGTCCGGGTCTTTGGATGGATATTCCATTCACTCGCGCGCGCATCGGGACTTTTGATGTGGATCTTTTCTCTGAATTTTTCCAAGGTTTTGTGAACCATGCGTTAATGACGCTGCACATCGACAACCTAAAAGGTAAAAACAGCCACCACCAAATTGAAAGCGTATTTAAAGCCTTTGCCCGTGCATTACGTATGGCGTGTGAAGTTGACCCGCGTGCCGAAAATACTGTTGCGTCTACCAAAGGAACATTGTAATGACCCGTATTGCCCTTCTTGACTATGGCATGGGAAATCTTCACTCAGCAGCAAAAGCCCTCGAACACGTGGGCGCAACTGTTGATGTCACCAATGATCCTAAGCTGATTGCACAAGCAGATAAAATTGTGTTCCCCGGTGTGGGAGCAATGCGTGACTGTATGCAAGGCATGCATGATGCAGGCATTGATGAAGTGGTCCGTAAAGCGGCATTTAATAAACCTGTGCTTGCGATCTGTGTCGGTATGCAAGCCCTAATGCAGCATTCCGAAGAAAATGGCGGTGCAGATGCATTGGGTATTTTTGAAGGTTCGGTTAAACGCTTTCCTGACGTAGAGGGATTAAAAGTGCCGCACATGGGCTGGAACCAAGTGCATCAGGCAGACCCTAGCCATCCGATGTGGAAAAACATTGAGCAAGATGCACGTTTCTATTTCGTACATAGCTTCTATGTAGAGCCGCAAGATTCAAGCATTGTCGCTGCTACCTGTGACTATGGTTTGGAATTTTGTACCGCAATTCACAAGGAAAACTTGTTTGCGACACAATTTCACCCAGAAAAAAGTCATACAGCCGGTCTGCAATTGCTGAAAAACTTTGTGGAATGGGATATTTAAAATTCCTTCACCGCAAAAAAGCCCGCTCCTTGTGGGCTTTTTTGTACAGTTTATTTTTCATCCTTTTATTTTCTACATATTCATTTTAGAATTTGCCTACTTATAAAAATACCAACGCCTAGGAATAATAATGAATACCTTCACATCTGACTCACCGACCCAAGCCAGTGGTCGCTTTAGCCGTCGCGCATATATTGCATGGAATCTACTTCTCGGCATTATTTTTACGCTAATTGCTGTTGTGGTCGGCCTACTCATACCCGGTGCGCAAAATGCGCTGACTGAGGGTGCTATGTCAACGCCACTCATGATTATTTTCTTTATCATGTATGCCATCGTCATTTATTACAGCGTCATTTTCTTAATCCGTCGTTTACATGACCGAGACCATTCAGGATGGCTTGCACTGCTGATCTTAGTTCCTGTAGTGAATATATTGTTTGCGCTCTATGTGTTATTTGCACCGGGTAATAGCGGTAGTAATAGCTTTGGACAACCACGCCCGACCAAAGGCTGGGAAACAGTGCTGGCTGTTTTGTATATCGTGGTGTTTATAGTCGGGATACTTGCTGCGATCATGATTCCGTCTTACCAAAACTAAGTGATCCGCTCTCAACAAGCCACGATTCAACAACAATAATGATAAATCATTAGATGCCGCCTAGATCGCTCTAAACAGCAATACACCTATTCAAACAAGCTCACACAAGTGGGCTTTTTTTGTACTTTACCTTTATAATCAACGCGCTTTTTATGTTCAGGATCAAATCCTGTACTTTTTCACATTTTTATGTCGTTTTTAGCTCAATTTTTGCGGTTAAAAATGAATGATAACAATACTTTTTACGATAATTTAAGATCATTTAATATGAATAATTCACCCAATATAAACTTTGGTTGGAACCGTGACGGTCGTTTTAATCGCATGTCTTTTATCGGTTGGAATGTCTTTTATGGCCTCATGCTGAGCATATTGATGCTACTGATCGTCAGCATGATGCCCAATACCCTCAATGCCCTAATAGCTCACGCTGAAAATCCAATGACGCAAGTGATTGGATTTATCCTAAATGTTTTAATGCTGATCCCTTTGATGATTTTTTCAGTGCGTCGTTTGCATGACTTTAATCTCTCAGGCTGGTTTGCACTCTTAGAGCTGATTCCGTTGCTCAATATCGTCATGTGCATTGCGCTGATGCTCATCCCCGGGTCTGCAAATGCCAATCAATATGGTGAGCCACGTGCATCCAAAACATGGGAGGTGGTTCTCGCCTTTCTCTTTATCGGTTTATTCTTACTGATCTTGGTAAATGTATTATTTACTGCGCGTTTTCTATTTTAAGTCGTCACTGACTTTAAGTCTCTTGGTCACTGTGTTTAAGTACCCTCGTCACTGTCATAGCAACGCGCTATGACAGGCCGATGAGTCAATCGCTCATGCTCAACGCCACATCTCGGTATTTGCATTTCCGACCTAAACGCTCTAGGCTGCAACAACAAGCCTTTGAATTGAATCACAATGACTGATGCTCTACCGACACCTATTTTGCCAACAAAAGAACAGATTAAAGATTTTCCATTGTTCCAAAATTTAGTGCCAGAGCAGATCCATGTCATTCACAATGCAGAACAATGCCAACACTGGGCCGATGAATTGCAGACGACTGCCTTATTCGGTTTCGACTCTGAATCTAAGCCGACTTTTCGTAAAGGTGAGGTCTCTACCGGTCCACATTTAATCCAACTTGCGACGGCGCAACAGGCGTGGTTGTTTCAAATGAACGAATGCACTTGGGATTTTTTAAAGCCGATCTTGAGTAATCGGGATCAAATTAAAGTAGGTTTTGGCTTAAAAAATGATGCGCATTTATTTCGTAAAAAAGGCATCGAACTGAATAGTGTCTTGGAACTCTCCAAGTGCTTTGCTTCTTTTGGCTTAACCCAACCCGTCGGTTTAAAAAATGCCATGGCACTGCTTTTTCGTGTGAATTTTCCAAAATCTAAATCGGTCAGCACCTCGAATTGGGCCAAAAAGCGCTTAAATCCAGAACAAATTCGTTATGCCGCTGCCGATGCTTATGCCCCTGTTTTGGTCTTTGAAGAATTATTACAACGTGGCTTATTACCTAAAACCATTCCCAATACCTCCCTCAAACTAAGAATTCGTCCGCACATGAAATTATAAACCCTTAATTATTTTAATGATTTAATTTATATTCAGCGATGTAACCACTCTGTAACTGGATATTGCCCCAATCTATGGCATGACCAAGTGCAAAGATCGGCTGAAGAGTGCCAATGAATTTGCAGTTTATTTGCGCTAAAGATTTGAACAGTACGTTATTGCTTTAAAAATAGTCACAGCACAGCCTAAAAACAATAAAATTGCACCTTTTAAGTACATTTATATCTTTGATTTAACTCATTTTAATTACATTAATATGCATTTGTATTTTTATTCAACTAAGGTTTTGATCTCTCTTGGTTTTCTAGCAGAATTACATGATTTATCTCATTCTTTCTATACTTTCATAATTTGTTTTCATCAATCTCCTTTTGCTAAAACAAGTCTGCAAAATACATAACACATCATAATTTAAAAGCTTGGAGAACCTGACATGTTGAACTTATTTACAGGAAAAATCAGCGGTGTACTCAGCCTGACTTTACAAGGGATCAGTAAAGCGGTTGGACTGGTTTTAAATACTGTTTTGGATACTGTAGACAGCGTTTTAGAGACCGTGAGTAGCTTAACAGCCCCCTTAACGGATGCACTGACTGAGCTTCCACTCATTGGGGGGGACCATCGAAAAAGTACTGGCAGTTGAAAATCAGTTGATCGGCACTTTAGGCGATGGCTTACATGCGGTAGCTGATCAACTGGCGACAGGTGATCTTCTCGGCGGTGTACAGACCGCTCTCAATGGCATAACTGGTGTGGTCGGTCAAACTGTGACTGAAGTTGCAGGTTTGGTTGATCATCTCAGTGGGGGGGCTGCACCAATCACAGACGCACTTTCTGACCTGCCATTGCTGGGCGGTCTATTGGATGCAGTAGGCGAAACTACGGGGAATTTAACAGGCTTGTTGGCTGAAACGGGCGGCTATGTAGCCAGTATTGATCCTACCGAATTATTAACAGCTGTCCTGAATGCTCCTTTAACAAGTGTAGGTGGTGTCGTGCAAGATGTTTCAGGCACTTTAGATGCCTTACTGGATGACATTGCACCGATTACATCGATTGCCACTGAACTTCCTGTGGTCGGTGATCTTGTTCAAGTGGTCGGTGAAAGTACCACAGTCCTCAATCATGGCTTGTACGATGTCGGTAGCTTACTTCAATCCGTAAACATCGATTTATTACAAACAACCGCTTATGTTTAATGACTAAAAACACTAATACACAGCGCATTTTTATAAACCAAGAATAAAATCCAATCCTCTATTTGCACTGGCCTGACACATGTCAGGCTTTTTTAATTCATCAATTCTGATATTAGCATTTAGTGAATAGCCGTTTATTTGATAAGATTAGGCACAAATTCATTCTTAATTTGATTGAGCAAGGAGCGAAAGCATGCTGATCATCCCTGCAATTGACCTGAAAGATGGCAAATGTGTCCGTTTAAAACAAGGTCGTATGGAAGACGATACCGTATTTTCTGACGATCCAGTGGCAACTGCACAGCATTGGGTAAATGAAGGCGCGCGTCGCTTACATTTGGTAGATTTAAACGGTGCTTTCGCTGGTACACCGATTCATAAGCCTGTGGTTGAAGCGATTGCTAAAGCACAGCCTGAATTGCCAATTCAAATTGGTGGTGGTATCCGCTCTCTTGAAACCATTGAACACTACCTTGATGCAGGCGTATCGTTTGTCATCATTGGTACAAAAGCGGTAAAAGAGCCTGAATTTGTTGAAGAAGCGTGCAAAAAATTTGCAGGCCATATCATTGTTGGTATCGATGCCATGAACGGCATGGTGGCAACAGATGGTTGGGCAAATGTCACAGACGTGAAAGCTACTGATTTGGCAAAACGCTTTGCAGATGCTGGCGTATCAAGCATTGTCTACACCGACATCGCACGTGATGGCATGATGCAAGGTGTGAACGTTGAACAAACCGTTAACCTTGCAACGTATTCAGGCTTACCTGTTATTGCATCGGGTGGCGTGACCAACCTTGACGACGTGCGTAACTTAAAAGGCCAACCGGGTATTTTAGGTGCGATTACCGGTCGTGCAATTTATGAAGGCACATTGAACCTTCGTGAAGCTCAATTACTGCTTGATCAACAAAGCTTGTAATTTTCCCGAGCAGAAAAGAGGTCTTCGGGCCTCTTTTTTTATTTCTCCTCTTCAAACAATCAAATACACATGTCAACCGTCCAATCTGCTTGGAAAGCCAAGTTTCCGCAGCTCGCACTCATCCTGATTACCATGATTTGGGGCGCCAGTTTTATCACCGTGCAATACGGTTTAAATTTTAGCAGTCCAGTGCTGTTTGTCGGTCTACGTTTTGCCGCAGCTACACTGGCTGTGAGTCTGTTATCGCTCAAATATCTTAGACATTTCTCTCAATACGATGTCATTGCGGGCGCAAGTATTGGCGCGGTAATTGCGATCGGCTATGCGACGCAAACAGTCGGCTTGCAAAGCATCAGCAGCAGTGAATCGGCTTTTTTAACTGCGCTGTATGTACTGCTGGTGCCGATTTTTATGTGGCTGTGTTTTCGGCATAAACCGCATGTGATGACATGGCTGGGTGTGTGTTTGGCTTTTGTTGGTTTGGTCTTTTTAACTGGTAATGGTTTTGGCACCATTCAGCTTAACTTTGGACAAATCATTACGCTGCTCGGGTCGATTGCCATTGCCTTTGAAATTATCTTGATCAGCTATTTTGCGCCCCGCGTCAATCTGCGCAGAGTGACGGTTCTACAGTTGGCATTTGCCTCTCTGTTCTGTTTTTGCTTTGCGCCACTGGTGGGTGAAACCACTTTGCCAAAATTTGAATGGCCATTAATTGCTGTACTTTGCGGATTGGGGCTAGCCAGCGCCGTAATTCAATTGGTGATGAACTGGGCGCAGCGTATGGTTGATCCTGCACAGGCGGCAATCATCTATGCAGGTGAACCGGTTTGGGCCGCGATCATTGGGCGGCTTGCCGGTGAACGCTTAACACCGCTCGCTCTCATTGGCGGACTGTGTGTAGTTCTTGGTGTGATTGTGAGTGAATGGCGGCCGAAATGGTTAAAGAAACGCTAATTTCAGCTTCCACTTTTACATTAAAAAGCGACCCATTAGGCACTGCTGTCCCACAATTTTTCACAAGAGGAAGCTCATTTGAGCTTCCTCTTGTTTTATGGGTATTTTATCGGGTGAAAATAAAGCTTTTAAAGTTCTTCTTTCAAACAAATTCACTTGAATTAT
>NZ_VOYW01000057.1:0-13818 GCF_013420085.1 Acinetobacter sp. YH12027 | reverse complement strand
AATGGAGAAATCTAATCGGTATGTTATACCTGAGAGAAGAGTGAGGAGTTATCCAAGGGTTGTAAAAGGAAAACCTCAAAAATACCCAAGAAAAAGCCAGTCAATCTCTTAACTGACTGGCATTACCTAACAAGGGGCTTTTTTTATATCTAAGTAAATTATATGGAGCAGTGGATCATGGACAAATCTCTGTCCTATTTGCGTGTATAACTTTCTCCATTGACCGACATTCTCCAATGGCCTTGATCATCTTGATAAGGCGAGCGCTGAATGGTGAATTGTTGAGTAAAATCATCCTGACCGATGCTAAAGCTCTGATCACAAAAACTGCTCAAATGGGCTTTTATTCGCGACTGTTCAGCACCACTGAAGGTTTGGTTGGCAATACTTTTTTCAGTATGTTCTTGATGGTAATACGTCACTTCGCCCGACGATTTGATCACTAATTCACTGTGGTTGTTTTGCCAAGTCCCCACATAATTTTCATGGCCTTTGAGGAGCGGACTGTTTTGTGTACAAGCAGAGAGCATGAGCAGACAGAGGGGTGCAAATACGAGATGTTTTTTCATAATGAAATCTACCACGTAGGAGATTTCTTTAAATGTGCGCCTGAATGCTGAAACTTACAATAGGCTTTTTGAGGCTCATAGGTGATAAAAAAACTGAGGCTGAACAGTATGCATATGTGATGTTTTTCAGGACACGCTCAACAAATCTTTGCAGTAGAAGAAACTTACTTCATGCTAATTTAAAATCAATCAGTTGATGATGCTTCAGATCAATCATTTCAGCGCATGAAAAAAAAATATAGAGATTGAAAATAATGCAAGGTTTTGTAGATTTTTGGAAAAGCTTTAGACTTTTACCCTCAGCATGGCTGTTACTGGTGCAGTTTCTGATCTTGGTTTTAACCGCGATTACCCGAGAAAGTCTGTCTTTTCGTGCGCTAATTTGGGTACTTGGGGTGTCGGTACTATTGATCATTGCCAAAGTGATTCGCCAAACTCCAATGTTTACGATTTTAGGACTGAGTTTTGTTGGCTGCGCCGTATTGTTTTCTACTTTGATTATGCTCGGTGTAAATCATCCGAATATTCAAATTATTGCGCATGGTTTTGAAGCCTGTGCGTATTTTAGTGCAGCCTATGGCTTATTACGCTATATGTTTGCCGATCGTTATTTAACCAAAGATGAACTTTTTGCAGCAGGGGCAGTATTTACCCTCATCGCATGGGGTTTTGCTTTTCTCTATAGTATTTGTCAGTTGATTTATCCGGATAGTTTTGTAAATCCTGCAGAGCCGGGCATGCAGTCGTGGTTAGATTTATTATTTTTAAGTTTTAGTTTGCAGTCTGCCACGGGCTTGTCGGATCTCATGCCTGTGAGTGCGCCTGCACGGGTCTTGGCTATGCTTCAAATGTTCTGTGGGGTGATGTATTTGGCTCTCATCGTTTCACGCTTAATTGCATTGCAATATATTGCCCATTTACCGGAACGCCATGAGCCCAAAGACAAATAATGGCAGGAAAAAAAAGGACGCAAATGCGTCCTTTTTGGTATTCAGTATCTAATATGAATTAGAAACGGAATTTAGCATTTACGCCAACAGTTTGAGTGTCGCCAATAAAGCTTGTTTCAGTCGCTTTAGCTGCTTCATAGTTAGCATTTACATAGCTAGCACCAACTGCAACAGCAGGAGTGATAAAGTAGTTTACGTTCGCGCCCCAAGCTGAGTCTGGAGTACCAGCAAAGCTAGATTCAGCGTAAGAAGCACCAACGCTTAATTTAGGAGTTACGAAAAGATCAGTTTTGAATTGGTAAGCAGTGTCATCACCGTAGATGATGCCTGATTCGAAACCAATTGCCATGTTAGTGTCGTCGATTGCGCCAACATATTTAGCACGTGCAGTGATTGCGTCTTGGTCTTGGCCAATAGTTGTAGCTTCAGCAACAGCTTTAGCAACACCGTTACCCATAACGTTGAACGCGTCAACAGCAGCTTGGTCAGCAACGCTAGTGTAACCAACAGCAACTAAGAAGTTTTGAGTTGGAAGCGCACCAACTTCTAATGCATAACGGTCGCCGTTGTCATCAGTGTTGTTTGCATTTTTGCTGTCAAGGATAGTGTGGCTGTAAGACGCGCTTGCATATACAGGAACAACTTTAGTTGGAACATAAGCTTCAGCTTTAGCACCAAAGTTATGAGCAATTACGTCAGTACCTTTTGAACCAACTTCGCCGTAGTTGTAAGCAACAGCTACGTTAGAAGCTTGGTTTAAGAATGCAGCTTCTGCTAAAGGGCCTTTTGTAGAGTCAACATTTTTGAAGTAGTAAGTACCTTGAACACCACCAATGAAATCTTTGTCATTTGTAGTTGTGTCGATGTATTCTGCTTGGCCTTGAACTTCAAATTGGTAAGCTTGAGCACCGGTCATGGCTAATAATAAAGCAGTGGCTAAACCGAGTTTTTTCATGATTTTCTACCAGTTGTTACAAATGGATTAAACATTGAGCATTGTATTGTAACAATATATTAAGTCAATGATCCTAAAGGTTATTATTCAGTCTCTGACTCAGATCTTTATTTCATAATAAGAAATTCAGTTTTTACTCTAACTAATAAGTCACTGAAAAAAAATCATTGAGAACAATTAAGTAAGTTTGATTAAATTCTTAATTAAAAAAATACACTTGAAAAAATACACAACTTTTCAATCTGAAATAACAATTATTATTGTTATTTTAATTCAAAATAACATTTATTGTAGTGGGTAAATTCTAACGCTTTTCACGCATTTGAGGTAATAAATCGGGACTTTGACTGCTGAATTGTTGGGCTAAAACCACTTATTTGTATATTAAATAGACATTTTTGTTTTAAGTTTGAGGGATATGTCACTTAAATATGTGTCTTTGTGATATTTTTAATATCCTAGTGAAATACTTGGCTTTACATCAGGTTTTATTTGATTCATAATTTGCCAATCGAGTCGTCACACGGTTTAAAAGTGTGACTTTGACCCTGATTCTCCATTATTGTTTTTTATTCGCCCAGCTTTCCCCAAGGTTGGGCTTTTTTTTATTCAAAAATGCAACTTTATATTAAAGATAAAATATAGAGCAAATATCTTGTAGAAATAAATGCACTTTTATGGTGCGTTAATAATTCTATTTATCTTTCAATTAAAGTGATATAGACAAAAAAAATCCTGATTTTCAAGGAAAATCAGGATTTTTTAGCCAAAATTTTCGGGAAACTAAAATATTCTGCTGAGGAAGAAATCTAGTGTGCCCTAATACGGTGCATTCTGCACCAATTTATTGCAATTGTAAATATTTATTTAAACAAGTTAATAAAAAATATTTCGCTTTGAAATATGCTGCTGTTTTTTAGCAAATTATCTCGTTCTAAAGTGATAAAAATGTGACAGATTAAGCACATTTATATAGAATTTAGAGCTATAAATGTTCACTTTACAAATTAATAAATTATTGGTCATTAATTTAAATATTCCCGCGTTTAGTTGAGAAGTGGGTTGGGGTATGCAACAAGTGTGGGGCATAAAATAGATGGAAACATTACGAACAGAGCATATTAGTAAGCGCTTGCAACTTGCGATGCTAGTAATCGTCTTGTCTATCGTATTTATCAGTGTTCCATTGATTGTGAGCAGCAATCAACATTACCTCAAAAGTGCCGAAGCGCTGAAAGAAATTCAGATGCTGAAAATGGTGGCAGATTTAACCAACCAAATTTCCCGTGAACGTGCGCCAGCTAACAGTGCAATGTCGAGTCAAGGTGAACAGCGCGAGCAAAAAATTATTGAGTTGGCTGAATATCGTCAAGGCGTTGATCGGCAATATCAAGATACACTGAAAGTTTTAAAAGAAACGGGCTTTGCACCGATCGCCCAGCAGTTAGAGTCCAATTTATATCCATATTTGTTGCAGGGTCGCAAAACGGTCGATCAATATATTGCGCTGCCGACACAACAACGTGAAGCTAAAAAATTGGATCATGCCATTTTGGCGATGTTCCAAGCTTGGGATCAAAGCTATATTGCCATGCAGAAATTGGTCAATCATTCTCATGGTAAAGATACTCGTGTATCGAATTATTACACGCTGATTTTATTACTGGCAGAATTACGTGATCAGGCGGGAAGAGTCGCATCAAATATTATGGCTGCGGTATCATTTCAACAGGAAATTCCAGAGCAAAATTTAGCGCGGAGTTTACAAACCCAGCGTCAAACACGCTATCTATGGGAATTGATCAATGTCGTGCAGTCCGAACATGACAAAACACCTGAGTTTAAACAGTTACATCATGCGGTACGAACGGAATTTTTAGATAAAGGTTTGCCAATTATTGATGGTTTGGCTCAAAAAAGTCTTCAACATCAGCGTTATCGCATGGATGGCACCCAGCTCACTGATGCAATGGTCAATAAATTTGTCACAGTGGTGGAATTGCAAAGTTATATTTTAGATTACAGTCTCAAAGTAGCTGCGGATGAACAACGTGAAGCGCGAAATAAATTGATTTTCACGCTTTTTGTCTCGCTCGTGTCATTACTGACTGCATTATTAACGATGTTCTATGCCAAGAAATGGGTGTTTGAACCTTTAATTCGTGCTCGTAATCAGTTATTTAAACTGGCAGGGCACCGACAAATGGATCAAGGTGTGATTGAACCTGCCAAAGTAGGTTATCTCAGTTTATTTGACGCCATTCAGCATATTGAAAATATGCTAGAACAACGTGATGCCTTTGAGTTTCAGCTTAAACATATCGCCAATACTGACTCACTCACCAATGTCGCCAATCGTTTTGCCTTAGATGAATATATTAAATTTCGCGACAGCCAAAATTCAGGCTTTTTACATACAGCACTGATCGTGATTGATATTGATCACTTTAAACAGGTGAATGACCGCTATGGGCATATTGTCGGCGATTTGGTGATTCAACATGTTGCCAATCAATTACGAAAACATATTCGTTCATCCGACTTGGTGGTGCGATATGGAGGAGATGAGTTTTTAGTCCTGATCGAGGGGATTGATATGCTCAAAGCCCAATACATTGCCGAAACTATACGGCACGATATTCAGAATGTGAATTTTAATTTGGCAGAGGACGAAGCCGATCTCATTGTGACGGTGAGTATTGGTGTTGCAGTGGGTGCCAAAAGCTGGATCGATTTATTAGAGCGCGCAGACCAAGCATTATTTAAAGCCAAAGCTGCGGGGCGTGATCGTGTTTCAGTCTAAACGCAGCTTGGCAGATTCATAAAGTTAGCCAGACAAATGAATTAATCTTCATCTTTATATAATTTATTGCAGGCTTGTTGGTTCATTTGACTACCATCTACATTCCAACACTGGGCTTGGGTAATTTTGCCCAAATCGTACTGAAGCACCGCTTCAGGTTGCCCATTGTTATACCAAATTTTATAACTGTTATGACGAACGCCATTACGATAATAACCTTGGCGTTCTAGTTTGCCGTTTTCAAACCACATTTTCAGCTCGCCAATCAATTTATTGTTTTGAAAATTGGCATAGGTCCACGGTTTACCATTACTGTACCAGCGTTGGCGCAGGCCATGCTCGATACCATTTTTATAATTTTGAGAAAAAGCCAGTTGGCCATTCGGATGCCAAATTTTGTAATCCCCCTGCGACTCGCCATTGATGATGCTACTTTCTTGCTCTTTTATCCCATTGGCAAACCAAAACTCAAGTTTGCCCTCGTACTCCCCATTTTTATAAGCAATGCGGCTACGGGGTTTGCCGTTGGGGAAGAAACTTTCAAATACGCCTGAGCCTTGAATACCATCTGGAAAGTGAATTAAATGTTCACATTCACCGTTTTTAATTTTGCTATTACTCAGAAAGATGGTGGTCAGGGCATTGCCATTGGCATAGACATATTGATTTTCAAAGATTCCTTTGTGTTGAGTCGGGGTACTGAGGGCTTTACATTGCGGCTTATCTTTCCATGGGCTAAGATCGTGGTCTTCTTGTGAGACAAACAGCACCATGTATTCGTTTAGATAGCCATCGGCAAAGCTATATATTGGACATAATAAGAGGCTGAAACTTAAGATAAATTTATTCATTGTTAGTATGCTTTTATATTTAAAAAATTATTCGTTGTTGAGTCCACGATAGGCGTCATCATAAGGATGTTTTGTTTAAAAATAAATATTGGATGCGCTAAGTTTGCAACAGATAGAAGACTGTTGAAAAGTAAACAATTCAGGTTTGAACTTCATCTTATACTATGGGCTTTAAACACCATAAAAATAGTGCAATGAAAAAAATATATCTATCGTTGATGACTGTCCTGAGTTTGTCAGCATGTACAGCAAATGAAGGCATGTTGGATTCATCTCAACACTTAAAACAAACCACTCAAGCCAATTTAGAAAATTCACGGATGAGTGAAATTCCGTCTTTATTTAATCAAGCACAGACACAGGCGGTAATTGTCACATTTGATGGTCAGCGCATGAGCCATTATGGCAATGACTTACAGCGTGCTCAGACAGCATACATTCCTGCATCTACCTTTAAAATGTTAAATGCTTTAATTGGTTTGCAGCATCAGAAGGTGACAACCACTGAAGTTTTTAAATGGAAAGGTGAAAAACGTGCTTTCCCGTCATGGGAAAAAGACCTGACTTTGGGTGAAGCGATGCAAGCGTCTGCGGTGCCTGTTTATCAGGAACTGGCAAGGCGAATAGGTTTGGCGTTAATGCAACAAGAAGTCAAACGGGTCGGTTTTGGCAATGCCAATATTGGCAAACAGGTGGATAATTTTTGGTTGGTTGGGCCGTTAAAGATTACGCCCGAGCAAGAAGCCAAATTTGCGTATCAGCTTGCGACAGAGAAATTACCGTTTGATGTCGCGGTACAAAAGCAAGTCAAAGACATGCTTTATATTGAAAGCCGTGGGGATGCGAAGTTGTATGCCAAGAGTGGTTGGGGCATGGATGTTGAACCCCAAGTCGGTTGGTATACCGGTTGGGTGGATGATGGTCATGGCAAGATCATGTCGTTTAGTTTGAATATGCAGATGGCAGCAGGGGATGATGTGGCAGAGCGTAAGCAGTTAACTTTGGATGTGTTGGATAAGTTGGGTGTGTTTCATTATTTACGTTAATTTTTTGAGTTTTAAGTTTGCATGTCCTCGCTTTGCATTGGGGTTGAGTTTCCATTGTGTAGGACGTTGCTACTTTTGAAAGCACAAAAGTAGGCAAAATGCTTTTGTTTGGTTGAAGGTAAGTCCGAAAAGTTCCAGTTGAATGTATAAATAATGGTGCGAATTTTGTTGATGGATTTAGTTAAGGTTATTTTCAAAAAAATATGCTTTTCTAAACGTCCTCGCTTTGCATTGGGGTTGAGTTTCCATTGTGTAGGAGATCCCTACTTTTGAACGCACAAAAGTAAGCAAAATGCTTTTGTTTGGCTGAGGGCACATCCGTGCTGCCCCACTCAAACAGGCGACATCCATGTCGCCGTCATGTGATTGAATATTGTGAAGAACAAGAATTTATGTAGAAATGGCTTTGTTTAAGCTCGTATAAAGTAATTTTCTAGCCTCTAAAATTTTAAATCTATATTGAGCAGTTGTTTCAACATTGATAGCTCCATTTTTACAAAGTGTATAAGCGTTAAATTTTCCGAGTAATTCGCCATAAATTCTTAGCTTTTCTTATTGTTCAATATATCCATGTAAAAGAATTAAACCTTCATTTTTGCTAAGCAAATTAAAGTCATTAAAAAGTGCGTGTCTTAGAGGTTAAAGTCTATCTGAAATCTCATTAAGAGCTAGTTGAGATTGTTTTGTTTCAAATTCAAAAAATGCCCAAATTTTTAAAACGAGATGATTTATTTCCTCGAGATCTTTGGAAATATTGGTCAATAAATTACGATTATATAGAAGGTTATCTTTTGCTACTGATGCTGAAATATTTGCCTTTTGATTTAAGTAGGTAATTACGCCAGTTATCAGTGCTCCTAAACCAATTTTTACGGCTGTATCAATTATCTCTAATAAAGTCATATAAATAAAAAACGGTGAATGAATCACCGTTTTATCATGCACTTAAAGGAAAGAGAATCTTATTTCAACATCGGCTTTAAAAATTTCGCTGTATGCGACACTTTATTCTTCGCAACAACTTCAGGTGTACCTTCGGCAATAATCATACCGCCACCCGCACCACCTTCAGGGCCTAAGTCCACAATCCAATCGGCAGTTTTAATCACATCCAAGTTATGCTCAATCACTACAATGGTATTGCCCTTATTACGCAGCTCATGCAGGATGTCGAGCAACTTGGCAATATCATGGAAGTGTAGACCAGTTGTTGGTTCATCAAGCACATACAAGGTTTTGCCTGTATCGCGCTTCGCCAACTCACGAGCCAATTTGACACGCTGCGCTTCACCACCTGAAAGTGTGGTTGCAGACTGACCCAAACGGATATAGCCCAAGCCCACTTGGTTCAAGGTTTCCAAACGACGGTGGATCACAGGAATGGCATCGAAGAAATGCATCGCATCTTCAACCGTCATTTCTAAGACATCAGAAATGTTACGACCTTTATAGCCAACTTCTAACGTTTCGCGGTTATAGCGCTTGCCGTGGCAGGCATCACAAGGCACATACATATCAGGTAAGAAGTGCATTGCAACCTTAATCATACCGTCGCCTTCACAGGCCTCACAGCGACCGCCTTTCACGTTAAACGAGAATCGACCTGCAGCATAGCCACGTGCTTTGGCTTCAGGGGTTTGCGCAAACAGTTCACGAATAGGGGTAAACAAACCGGTATATGTTGCAGGGTTTGAACGTGGTGTACGACCGATTGGGCTTTGGTCAATATCAACGACTTTATCGAGGAACTGTAAGCCATCAATCGAATCAAATTTCTCAGCCGTTAATGTGGTTGCACCATTCAATTGAGTCGCTGCAAGCGGCAATAATGTCCGGTTAATCAGCGTCGATTTACCTGAACCTGATACACCTGTCACACAGGTCATCACACCTAAAGGAATAGTCAAATCGACATTTTTCAGGTTATGACCCGCAGCGCCCATTAACTTAATTTGCTCTTCAGGTTTTGGCGGTTGTGTTCGTGTTTTCGGCACATCAATACTGAGTTTTCCTGATAGATATTGACCGGTTAATGAATCTGGATTTGCCAAAATTTCGTCATACGTCCCTTCGGCAATCACATGACCGCCATGCACACCTGCACCTGGGCCGATATCAATAATATGGTCAGCCGCTCGAATGGCATCTTCATCATGCTCTACAACGAGCACGGTATTACCAAGGTCACGTAGGCGAACTAAGGTTTCAAGCAAGCGGTCATTATCACGCTGATGTAGACCAATTGACGGTTCATCAAGGACATACATCACGCCCATGAGGCCCGCACCAATTTGTGAAGCCAGACGGATACGCTGTGCTTCACCACCCGATAGTGTTTCTGCCGAACGCGATAAACTTAAATAATTCAAACCCACAGAGACGAGGAAGTGCAAACGTTCACGGATTTCTTTGAAAATCTTGTCGGCAATTTCGCCTTTGGCACCGCTTAAGTTGAGGTCTTGATAATAGCTTTCAGCATCGCCGATCGACATTTTGGTGATTTGCGCGATGGTTTTATCTTTAACTCGGACATGGCGTGAAATTTCATTGAGACGTGAGCCACCGCAAGCATCACATGCAGCATTGGATAAATACTGTGCTAAATCTTCACGCACGTAGTTTGATTCGGTTTCACGGTAACGACGCTCTAGGTGCGGTAAAATCCCTTCAAAGGCTTGCACACGTTTGTGCGAACGACCACGCTCATCAATATAGCTGAGGTCAACTTTTTCCTTGCCTGTACCATAAAGGAATTTCTTTTTGGTGTCGGCATCGAGTTCATTCCACGGTGTGTCTAAAGAATAACCAAAATGATCTGCCACTTTTTGGATCATGCTGTAGTAATACGGACGTTGACGGTCCCAACCACGGATTGCCCCTTGGCTAATCGAAACTTCATTATTGGGAATCAGTTTGTCAGCACTAAAATGGCTGCGTGTGCCTAAACCATCACAAACAGGACAGGCACCGAATGGATTATTGAAGGAAAATAGACGCGGTTCCAGTTCACCTACGGCACGTTCACATTCAGGGCAGGAGTGTTTGGCTGAAAATACGCGGTCTTCTTGTTCGCCTTTCATCCATGACAAAATGGCAATATCACCGCCCATGCGTAAAGCCGTTTCAAAACTTTCTGCAATCCGGTTGCCAAGATCATCACGTACTTTAAAACGGTCGACCACCACTTCAATGGTGTGCTTTTTCTTTTTGTCTAATTCGGGTGGTGTGTCGATATCAATAACTTCACCATCGACACGGGCACGGACAAAACCCTGACCTTGTAATTGTTCAAATAAGTTGGTGTATTCACCCTTACGGTCACGGACCACAGGGGCAAGCAACATAAGCGCCGTGCCTTCTTCTAGACCTTTGACGGTATCGACCATTTCAGACACAGTCTGAGCCACCATCGGGAGGTCATGTTCAGGACAATACGGCGTGCCGACACGGGCATAGAGTAGACGTAAATAGTCGTAAATTTCGGTGATTGTTCCCACTGTTGAGCGTGGGTTGTGGCTCGTTGATTTTTGTTCGATGGCAATCGCAGGACTCAAGCCTTCAATCGAGTCAACTTCGGGCTTTTCCATTTGCGAAAGGAATTGGCGTGCATAGGCAGATAAGGACTCAACATAGCGACGTTGACCTTCAGCATACAAGGTATCAAAAGCCAAAGAGGACTTCCCTGAACCAGAAAGACCCGTAATGACCACAAACTTGTCGCGTGGAATATCGAGTGACACATTTTTTAAGTTATGGGTACGTGCGCCTCGAATACGGATATGGCTTTGGCTCATGCAAGGGGTCCTAAAATATTCATCGAAAAACCTATATATGATAGCGCATGAAAAATGTTCAAGTGTAATTTAAACCTAGATTTATGCGTGACTTTGTGAGAAAAATGGCCGAATCAAAATATAGCTGTCTGTGCCGATGCCCTAAAACATCCGCAAATCAGCAATCTAGGACTTTTAACATGAAATGGCAACTTCATCTCAATCCAACATTAGGTGTGATGGGTTTATTGATGTGTAGTGTGTTTTTGAGTGCATGTACCCCGAACCACACACCGAAAGCGCAAAAATATGACAGCTTAGAACAAGCAACTTTGGCGCTGAATACCGAAAGTGAAAAAATTGATCTGTATATTGCGAAATTAGGTCAAGCCAAAACAGAAGCTGAAAAAAAGCAGCTGGCCTGCGAAAAAATTCCTCAACAGTTTGATTTGGTTTTGGCAATTGTTGAAAACAATCAACATTTGATGAGTGCTGAAGATTTAAAAGTTCAAGCGCAGTTTAAGCAAATGGCTGAGCAACAAAAAGCGCGCTTTACATCTAGCCTATGGTGTAAAGGTGCATAAAGATAAAAGCGCTATGACTTTTTTGAGTTCATCGTTTAAATCTCCTGTGTCATGTGCATAACAATCCATTGGAAAATCTCAGGACTATCGCAGAAAAGGCGTAAAATGCAGTTTTCTCGAAACTATAGAATGCCATGTTGTCCTTATTTCTCAAAAGCTTAATGGGTGCCTTTGTTGTGGTATTAATTGCTTTGCTGTCTAAAAGTAAGGCGTTTTATATTGCAGGTTTGGTTCCATTGTTTCCGACTTTTGCGTTGATTGCTCATGTCATTGTGGCAAATGATCAGGGTGCAGCCGCATTACAAAAAACTGCACTGTTTGGACTCTGGTCTCTTATCCCCTATTTCATTTATTTATTGATGGTGTACCTGCTCGCAACACGTGTGAGTTTAACGGCATGTTTGAGTGTAGCAACGTTGAGTTGGGTGCTTGCTGCGGCTGTTTTGATTTATGCATGGCAGAGTTTTCAGTAAGCATCAAAAGCCTATATCGATGCTGATTTAGATCAATTTTTTATGGGTTCTAGATCATTTATAAAACTATAGATTTGGCTAAAATTATGATGAATTTCCAATCGTTAAATGTGTGATTTGGAATGTAAGTATTTGAATAATTAATTATAATTCTGACAGAACAGCAAATAATCATGATAAGAGCAAATAATGTTAAAACAATTTTGGGTGATCATCTGCCTCATGTTTTCAAGCCAAATCCTGTGGGCTGAAGACAGTCAAATCCTCGCGTTTGAACAGTTTATTGACCCTGCAGCCGAGCAGCGTTATAGCGTGAGCGTGCCTGCGGTCGGGCAAAATGAACAGCTATGGTCTGTGGTATATATGGTGCTACAAACCAACCAAGTTCCTGACAATACTGTTCTGGACTTTAAAGTCGTTCCCCAAGGCTTATTATTGAAAAATAATCCTGCACAAAAAATACAAGAGTATGCTTTTGATGGTGTACAGTTGGCACAGAAAAAAGACTATGTACTGTCCCAATTCTCAGATTTGAGTGAACAACTGGAAGATCAAACTGGCAAGAAAGTGCAGGATGCATCAATCTTTGATATTAGTCGTGCCCATGTATATGCCCGCGTAGAAGATTGGGTGCCTGACTATAATGCACAAGCTACTCAACTGAATATTGAACTGGGAAAACTCAATGAAATGCAAGTCAAAGGGCTTTATTTCATTTTAGGCAAAGGTGAAAAGCCCAAAGATTTATTGGCTATTGCTCAACTAGATCCGATGGTCAAATCACAATTTCATTCAGAAGAGATGCAGGAACGCAAAGCAGCACGCAGTGAGTTGCGTGAAGCACGTTTTGCGATTTTTTTGGTGATTATCGCGATGGGGATTTTTCTCGGATGGTATCGTTTTAAAAGCTAATGCCTGAAATGATCGTGCATGGTCATTCTAAAAACCGAATCTAACCATATTAAAAAAGGATCTAAAAGCAATTTTAGATCCTTAAATTTTTATACAGCTAAAATCACAGGTTTATTCAACGGGCCATGTGCGCTGTTGATACGCACTGTCCCAAAACATCCATTCTAATTTTGCGCCGTTCGTATAAGCCGCATGCATTTTTTCACGTGTATCTGCATCGCAGCGAGCCGCCACTCGATCAATAGTTTGAATCACGTTTTGCACAGCAGTATTGAAGTCTTCACCTGAGTAGGTGTCGATCCATGCTTGGTAAGGGTTATTAGGCACAGATTGGCTGACAATGGCTTTGCCGACTTCAGCATAGATCCAAAAGCAAGGCAGGAGTGAGGCAAGGACCACAGGGTAACTTTCTGACCATGCTGTCGCTGTTAGAAACGAAGTGTAATGATGGCAAGCAAGGGTCAGTGGAGTATTTTCAAACTGTTCTTTGCTAATGTTGAAACCTTGCATAAAGTCATTGTGCAGACTACGTTCCACCACGATGGCAATTTTTGCCGCTTCAGAAAACTGAATCACATCGTCGGCATCAAACGCCTTGGCTGCACACACTGCAAGCGCACGACCATAGGCCAATAAATAATGGGCATCCTGAATGACATAGTGGCAAAAGGCATCGCGGCTTAAGCTGCCCTGAGCCAATTCCTGATTAAACGGTAGATGGAGAATCTGCTGATATAACGCGGTATTACGTTGCCAAACTTCTTCAGAAAAACGCATTAGATTTCTTTCATAAGTCATTTTTCACTCAGCTCCAAGTTATAAATTCCAGCAATTAGATTGAATCTTAATGCTAGTCTTTTGCCTCGATTGCGATATCGCTCAGCAAGAATTTTGAAGGTTTT
>NZ_VOYW01000056.1:0-13946 GCF_013420085.1 Acinetobacter sp. YH12027 | reverse complement strand
TCATATTAAGCTTTACGAGGGCGTTGTATCGTCTGACGAGACGTGTATCAAGATGGGAGATATTAAATTGAAGAGCATGCTCTTCAATTTAACCCAAAACTTGGGATTTGTGTAGATACCTATGCCTTGAAGGAGAGGGTTAGGGAGAGGTGATTGTAAATAGCGAGGTACTATGCGAGCTTTGATGAATCATTGATTGATTTTTTAACCGAAATATTTCCTATTTCACGCTGCAAATAACGGACTAAATCCCATTTTCCTCAGTAGTTTTCGATACATACTCGAACTACGATCCGCGGGGAAATGTACTTCTAATGATAAATCGAGTGGCAAATATTCAGGTTTCTGATTTTCCACAATCAAACGATCCTCCTCAAAAATTTTCAAATTAAACTCATATGCATCTTCAACCGGTAAGTCTTTGTCATAATTGCGGCATATAGGCGCAAATAAGCGTGTCGAGCGGGCAGTCATGGGTGATGCCGCATTCATAATGACTTGCTTGCTGTTGTTTGGAAAATGAATGGTCAGCGTTGCGGTAAACGGCAGATGAATTTCGAAATGGCGCAGCCATTGAAAGCCGTCTTGTCCGCGCTGTTCTAAACCAATCGGGTAGCGCCCAACACTGCTCCAATAGTCTGCATTAAATCCTGTTTCAGTCTCAATGGTTTTGTAGTCTGGGACTTCTACATTTTCAGGGTCGCCAAAGGTATCGGGATGTACCCATGCAAAATGAGCCACATCAATAAAACCTTCAAGTTGTCGGCCAGCAAAACACTGAAAATCGACCGTTGGGCACACCAATTGCTGAAACTCGGCTTCATCCCAATTCGGCATGACGGGAATGTTTGGCGCAGCATCTTTAGGTGCAGTGAGCGAACACCATATCAGTCCATAACGCTCAACAGCGGCATAAGTACGCAAGTTGAAACGAGGTGAAATTTTGTGCTCAGGATGTGCAGGGATGCGATTGCAATGACCATGTTCACCAAAGCATAAACCATGATAGCGGCAGACCACGCCTAGACCATCATTTTTACCTAAACTTAGGGGTACGCCGCGGTGTGGGCAGGCATCTTTAGCGACAATCAGTTCTTCTCCCATTTTATAGATGACGAGCGGCATATCTAAAAGCATGGTGCCATAAGGTTGTTCTGTAATGTCTCGAGCGAGTGCAATGGGATACCAATATTCTGCAAGTAAGTGCCAGTCATGTTTTTCAAAAGTCATATGCACAGGCAAGTCCGGATTAAATGTCGCAATGGCTTTACTGGTCATTTTAGGCTCTGTTTTTATGTAAACTTGCATATTGAGCGAACTAAAAATGTAATGAAATTTCAATTATTGGAATATGAGTGAATAAAAAATCGAACATGCAAATGTGCATCATTCAGAAAAAGAGGAGAATTTGAAAAAAGAAAATAAGACAAAATATGACAGTGACATGAATTCTTACGAATATCAAAGTAGAAATAAATAAGACCAATACTTTGATAAATTTCATTACGTATTGAAAAATAAAGAATTATATTTAAATCAATGTGCAATCATCAATTATCATAAAAGCGTCATAAAGATGTAACCTAACTGTCATACTCTAAAATCAAAATGCGTATATCGAAAAAGTACAAGACTTTATTAGAAAGTGGCGTACTCCAATAAATGCATCAATAAAGAGAGATGAGAATGCGCTTAAATCATATCGCACTTGCTATGGTACTCACTACTGGGGCAACAGTCGCTACAACTGCAAATGCAGCTCGTGACACGATCCAAATTGCTGGTTCTTCAACTGTACTGCCTTATGCAAGTATTGTTGCAGAAGAGTTTGGTAATACATTCCCACAATTTAAAGCACCTGTCGTAGGTTCAGGCGGTACTTCAGGTGGTTTGAAACAATTCTGTAATGGTGTAGGCGACAACACAATTGACGTTGCAAACGCATCTCGTAAAATTAAAGATACTGAATTGGCTGCATGTAAAAAAGCCGGCGTTAACCAAATCTTAGAAATTAAAGTTGGATATGACGGTATCGTATTTGCGTCAAATGCGAAAAAAGCGGCATTCAAACTTCGCCCACAGCACGTATTTGCTGCACTCGCTGCTGAACTACCATCAAAAGGTAAATTGGTTCCAAACCCATACACACGTTGGAATCAAATCGACCCAACATTACCAAACGAAGCAATCACTTTAGTTATTCCTGCATCAAACCACGGTACACGTGAAGTGTTCCAAGAAAAAATGGTCGATGCTGGCTGTGAAACTTATGAAGCTTTCGCAAAATTAGATAAAGATGCTCAGAAAAAAGCATGTTCAACTTTCCGTAAAGATGGTCGTGTGATTGAAATCGCGGGCGATTATACAGAAACATTGGCACGCTTAAAAACTTCACCTAATGCGGTCGGTGTATTCGGTCTGGGTTTCTATGACCAAAACCGTGACAAGCTACGTGTAGCAACAGTGAATAATGTAGCGCCGTCTGAGAAGACAATTTTAAATGGTTCATACCCAGTATCTCGTCCATTGTTCTTCTACGTTAAAGGCGAGCACTTAAAATCAATTAAAGGCTTAAAAGAGTTCACAGAATTCTTCTTAAGCAAAAAAGTATCAGGTAAAGGTTCTAAGCTAGAAAAAGCAGGCTTAATTTCAATGTCTGATAAAGAACGCGCTGCAGTTCTTGCAAACTTTAAAGCTGGTAAAGCAGTTAAATAATTGGATTGAAACAGCCAATGGCAGGATTGACCTGCCATTGGCTTTTTGCAAAGAAACAGTTTTTTCAAGAAGGGCTTTTGAAAAAACAGTGGAGATTACATGAATCTGCTACTTATTGGTGTGTTACTCGCAATTATTGCAATCGCTTATCAAGTTGGACTGACCAAAAGTCGCAAACTTGCAGGTAAAGGCAATAACTCAGCAATGTTGCATTCACGACCGGGCTACTATGGTGTTTTGGTCGCTTTATGGTGTGGGATTCCCGCTTTTTTAATCTTGATTGTTTGGAACTTGGTTGAACCGAGTATTTTTCAACATGTTATTTTAAATAATGTCCCTGAAAATATTCGTTTAAGTTTAGATCCTGCAAGCACGAGCGTAATGGTTGACCGCGTTCAAGCGATTGCTTCTGGTTTTGGGGTGAGTGATACGCCAGCTGCATATGAACTTGCAGCAGCAGAACAATTAAAGAAAATTGAAAACATTGGCTCATATGCAAAATTGGCCATTGTGATTTGTGCGGCATTGATTGGTTTAGTCATGGCTAAACGCCGCATCGCAGAAAAATATCGTGCACGTAACCAAGTCGAAAAAGTCATTAATATCGCATTGGCACTGTGTTCGGGTGTCGCAATCCTGACAACAGTTGGCATTGTGATGTCGATGTTCAGTGAAGCCATGCGTTTCTTTAGTTTTGTCAGTCCACTAGATTTCTTCTTAGGCACTGAATGGAACCCCGGTTTTAGTACATCAGGGAATGCCGAAGGTAGTTATGGTTTGCTGCCACTCCTTTGGGGCACACTCATGGTCAGTGGTATTGCGCTATTGGTTGCTGTTCCTGTTGGTTTGATGATTGCCATTTACTTAGCTGAATATGCCAAGCCAAGTTTTCGCGCCTGGGCAAAACCGGCTATTGAAGTTCTCGCAGGTATTCCAACCATCGTTTATGGTGTATTTGCCTTAATGATTATTGGACCCTTTGCAAAACAGCTCGGTGCATATATCGGACTCGATATTAATGCAACCAGTGCTTTAACAGCAGGCTTTGTGATGGGGATTATGATTATCCCATTCGTTTCATCATTATCTGACGACATCATTACCCAAGTGCCTCGCGCGCTTCGTGACGGTTCACTTGGTTTGGGTGCGACAAAATCAGAAACCATTCGTCAAGTGGTGATTCCAGCTGCATTGCCGGGCATTATCGGTGCATTCTTATTGGCAGCATCTCGTGCGATTGGTGAAACCATGATTGTGGTGCTTGCAGCAGGGAACAGTCCTTTACTGCATATCAACCCACTCGAAGCGGTGTCTACCGTCACCATTACCATCGTAAACCAATTAACAGGTGATACAGACTTTGCGAGTCCTCAAGCATTGGTCGCTTTTGCACTCGGTTTAACACTGTTTGTGATTACTTTAGGTCTGAATATTGTTGCACTGTACATTGTGCGTAAATACCGTGAGCAATACGAATGAGTACGACGAATACATCAAATATGGATCAAACTTTTGATCCGCTCGCAGCCGCAGAGCTTCGTGAAAAACGTAAGAAAATCATTGAAAACTCATTGGCGAAAAGACACCGTAAAGAAAATACCTTCCGTGTCTTGGGTTTTAGTGCAGTAGTGACTGGCTTATTGTTCGTCGTGCTATTGTTTGGCAGTATTTTAGCCAAAGGCTTACCAGCATTCTGGCAAAGCTCGATGACGGTGCCTGTGTTTTTTGATCCAAGTATCGTCAATGTAGGAGCGAAACCGGTTCAAAAAGAAGGTGAATCTCCTGCACAGTTCCAAGAGCGTTTTATTGCTTGGCAAACTGAAATGGGCATGGTGGATTGGGATGCGCTGATTGTGAATGGGATCATTGCAAAAGATCCAGCGATTGCCTCTCAACGTGATGATCTCAACAGTTTATATACCAGTTCAGAAGCATATCGCTTACGTGACATGGTTATGGCAGATCCATCATTGATTGGCCAAAAGCAAGATTTGAAAATCCTTGCAGATGCTAATGTCGATGTCTGGTTGGCTGGTAATATTGACCGCAGCTTGCCTGATGAACAGCAACAATTGAGTCCAGGTGTACGCCAACTTGCAGATAAACTTAAAGCTGATGGTGTTATTACTAACTCGTTTAATACTGAAATATTTAAGAATCCAGACTCTCGTAGCTCACCTGCAACTTCAGGTTTAGCTGGGGCGTTTATGGGGTCGTTATTTATGATGCTGATCGTGATCATTATTTCGATTCCAATTGGTGTAGCATCCGCAATTTACTTAGAAGAGTTTGCACCTAAAAACTGGATTACCGATGTTGTCGAAGTCAACATTAACAACCTAGCAGCGGTTCCTTCGATTGTCTTTGGTTTGCTTGGTGCAGCGATCTTTATTGGTTGGATGCATATGCCGCTTTCGGCTCCTGTGGTTGGTGGTTTAGTCTTAAGTTTGATGACTTTACCAACGGTCATTATTACCACACGTGCTTCACTAAAAGCGGTTCCTCCATCGATCCGCCAAGCCGCTTTAGGTTTGGGTGCATCACGTTTACAAACTGTATTTCACCACGTCTTGCCACTGGCATTACCAGGTATCTTAACCGGTGCCATTATTGGTGTTGCGCAAGCCCTAGGAGAAACTGCTCCATTATTATTGATTGGTATGAGTGCCTTTGTGGCAAGTGTACCAGCCACTCCTTTAGATCAATCCACTGCATTACCTGTACAAATTTTCCTTTGGCAAGGTAATGAGCTACGTAACTTCTTTGAAGGACGTACCGCAGCAGCAATCATTGTACTTCTTGCTCTCATGATCGGCTTAAACAGTTTAGCCATCTGGTTACGTAAGAAATTTGAAGTACGCTGGTAATTGAGGGCATTATATGAATAGCGTCGTTACAACTGAAAAGAATTCCTTATATCAGGATAAGTCCGTGAATCCAGAACAAACACAATTTACCTCTGCTCAGGGCAGCCAAAAACAAACCAATACTGCGTTTGTGTCACAATTCGATACGCAATCTAGCGCGAAAAAAGATGCGAAATCGAGCAATGTGAAAATCAGTACCAATGATGTGCATGTGTACTATGGCGAATCTGAAGCGATCAAAGGCATAGATCTGAACATTTATGAAAATGAAGTGATAGCCTTTATTGGACCGTCTGGTTGTGGTAAGTCAACTTTCCTGCGTACGCTCAACCGTATGAATGACACGATTGATTCTTGTCGTGTGACAGGGCAAGTGCTCATGGATAATCAAGACATCTATGATCCAAATCTTGATGTGGTATTACTGCGTGCGCAAGTTGGCATGGTATTCCAAAAACCAAACCCATTTCCAAAGTCAATTTTTGACAATGTCGCTTATGGTCCTAAACTGCATGGATTGGCGCGTGACAAATACGATATGGAAGAAATTGTTGAAAATAGTCTGCGTAAAGCAGGCCTTTGGGATGAAGTGAAAGACCGTTTGAACCAACCGGGTACAGGACTTTCAGGTGGTCAGCAGCAACGTCTTTGTATTGCGCGAACCATTGCAGTTAGTCCTGAAGTGATTTTGATGGATGAACCTTGTTCAGCACTCGATCCGATTGCAACAGCAAAAGTAGAAGAGCTCATCACTGAACTTTCAGCGCAATATACCATTGCGATTGTGACGCACTCGATGCAACAAGCAGCACGTGTATCTGACCGTACTGCATATTTCCATTTGGGTGATTTGATTGAAGTGAATTCCACTGAAAAAGTCTTTACTCAACCGGATCATCAATTGACTGAAGCGTATATTACCGGGCGTTTTGGTTAATCTAGACTGTTTAAAAATAGAGCCGAAAGGCTCTTTTTTTATGAAGTTAATAATTAGGTAGAGACGTCTTGATAGAAATAAAATGCTCAATTTGGCTCAATGAGAATTATTTTCAAAAAATAGATTGAATTTTTGTGATGCAACCCACATGTTATACAACATAAATATGAATTAAATGAGTTTCAATTTTATGCTATTTCATAATCCTAAGTTGCCTGCGGAAATTCGTGTAAGCCACTTAAATGCACGTATTAATGAACAACGAAAAAAAATTGCGCAAACGACTGCATCTAAACTTGAGCTGCTGCAACTAAGCCAACAATTATCAAAAGAAGCGCGCGCACGTAAAAAGAATAACCAAAAAATTTATGTAATCGATTTTAATGGTGATACCGCTGCATCTGCGGTAACGAGTCTACGTGAAGAAATTACCCTGATCTTAGCGACAGCAAAAGCAGGACGTGACCGCGTGGTTTTACGTTTAGAAAGTCCAGGCGGGATGGTGCATGGCTATGGTCTGGCCGCTGCACAATTGGTACGTTTACGTGATGCTGGATTTAACTTAACCATTTGCGTGGATAAAGTTGCTGCAAGCGGTGGCTATATGATGGCCTGCATTGCAAATGAGATCGTTTCAGCACCATTTGCCGTGGTGGGTTCGATTGGTGTAGTTGCACAAGTGCCGAACTTTAACCGTTTATTGAAAGAAAAACATATCGATTTTGAACTGTATACCGCGGGTCAGTTCAAACGTACCGTAACTATGTTTGGTGAAAATACTGCTGAAGGTAAAGCCAAATTTGAAGAAGAGTTACAGCAAACCCATAACTTGTTTAAACACTTTGTTGAAAAATACCGTCCTCAGCTCAATGTCGATAAAGTTGCCACAGGTGAGCATTGGTATGGTCAAGATGCAATGGATCTCAATTTGGTCGATAAACTCCAAACGTCAGATGAATATCTATTAAGTCTTATGCCACAACATGATGTATATATGATTGAAACCCGCAAAAAACCAACACTGGGTGAGAAGTTAGGCTTACAAGCAGCACAAATTGCGGATTCATTGGTTCCTGCTGTCATGTCTAAAGTGATGGAATCATTGAGCAAAGCTAATGCAAATATCGTTCAATTAAAAGATCTAAAATTTTAAAATCTTTATGCTTATAAAGTATTTAAAGCTCACTTCGGTGAGCTTTTTTTATGCTAAACGATGCTGTTGTGATAGATTGCGTTGCGTACATAGATATTGATGATAATGATGTCTAATTTTCTGTTTATTTTAGGTGGTGTCATTTGCCTAATGGTTTGGCCTTGGCTATATTTGCTGCATTTTCAAAGTGTGAAAAAATCTGTGCTGAAACAGTATGCTGCGCTGTTTGGCCCAGCAGCAACACTGTTGGCAGGCTATATTTATTGTTCATCACTACAGGTAGATGTTCGCTCTGAAGCCTGCGGCACTGTTGTGGCCTATCAGAGTTATATGAGTAGCGGAAATATAAATAAAAGACAGCCTTTTGAGCGGGTTGAAATTTTAGTGAATCATACAAAATATACACGGCATTTTCGTATAGATGATGATCTACAAAAAATGCCAGCGGGAGCAAAAGCGTGCTTTCAGTATTATGACCGAAAATTGAATCCGCAAATGTCAGATTCAATCTTAATTCAATGGACTGCTTAAATATTTAACTGATGTTACGCAGTAACACCAGAAGTGCAATTTGATTCAAATAAAACAACGATACGCGGTAACGTCATCCGCAAGTGTTTGAGACAGGGCTGCTTCTAATCAAAAATGTTTTTGCGATACTTTGAATACGTAGACGCGAGCGAACGAGTTTTGCGGTGAGGAGCATTGCTCCGCAAGATGGTTTCCTTGCGAAGCTTCGCTTCTCATTTTGCCGAATGAGAAACATCGTTTCGTAAAAGTACCTCCAGCCGAAGGCTAATCCAGTTATTCAATTCCTAGATGTAAGACTCCGTCGAATAGACTTAAAAATCATTTTTAAAATCAGAAATTACTTCTAGGTGCGTAACATCAGTATTTAAGATAAAAAATATTCAGGCTTTTGTTTAGCGTTATTCAACAAATTTGATGTCATTAAACAAATACCACCAGTGATCATCGCACCAAGTGTTGCGAGCAGCATATCTTTATGCGCATCCCAAATATCACCTTGTTGCCCATTATAATTTTCAGCTTCTTCTGGTGATAAGCCAATGGCAATCAGCCATTCGATCCATTCATAAAATAAACTGGTCGCCATGACGAATTGTACGACCAATAAAAAGAGTGTTCCGGCTTTTAATTGTGGTAGCCAGATTTGAAATATGCGATAAAAGAACGGATAGAGCAGCAATCCATAGGCAAGGTGTACAAGCCGATCATACATATTCCGAGACCATCCCATGCTTTGGTCAAGGTTGAAACCGAAGAGAGCTTGTGTCCATTCAGAATAAGGCACATAAGAATATAAATAATGGGCACCGATGACATGAATCAGTAAAAAGCCAAGATACAGGCAAACAGTTGCGAAACTTAGCCCTATTTTATAAAGGAAAACTAGCAGCACGATCAGCATAAACGCTGTGCCAATTTGATGGAGGATATATGCTTCCATTTCTAAAGGTTGGATACTGGCGATCACAATGGCAAGAGTTAATAACGCAAAAGCTAAGATGTGCTTAAGTTTTAATTTGAAATCAATCATGAAAAGGCAAAGCTCAAATTTTTTATCGGTGTGCAATGTTTATAATTCGCGGCAAGTATAGCCATAATGCGATGAAAAGTGATAGTTAGACGGCGCTAGAATTTGTGCATTATTTTTTCAAATGTCTTTAGTTTGCGGCTGGGGATAAGTATTTTTAAAAAGATTGTATTAAACTCAGATGAATATCGATGTTTAAGTATTTGGTAGTAACTATGGCCGTTGTTGAGGCATTTATTGCGACTCAAAATTGTTATTTTAACTATGAGTTTGAAGAACTTAATTTAACAGGTGATTTTCCAGAAGAGCTCTCTGTGTCTTTGCGCGGCATGATGTTTCGCCATAAGATTCAATATCCCGATACCACATATTATGTTTATTATTCAGATGTTTTAACAGGCTGTGAATTACAAAGGATGAAAGATGATTGGGCGAAATATTGCCCTGCAGAATAAAATTGCGTCTAAATTTTCTATCTCCTTGCGGAGCATGCTCCTCATCTCAAAGAGAGCAGAAGTATTATAAATAAAAAACGAGGCATGAAGCCTCGTTTTTTTTGATCTATCTAAAATTAGATTTTAGAAATAAGATCTTTAATGTTTGCTGCTTGAGTTGATGCATTACCTGTATATGTTGCAGGTGTCATTTCTGCAAGACGCGCACGGTCAGCAGCTGGAACAGCTTCTAATTCGTTACCATTTACGAAATCAACCATCATTTCGCGAGTCATTGCTTGACCACGAGTTAGGGCTTTAAGTTTTTCGTAAGGTTTTTCAACTGCATAACGACGCATAACAGTTTGAATCGGTTCTGCAAGCACTTCTTGCGCATGGTCAAGGTCTTCTAGAATACGTTGAGCATTCAATTCAAGTTTACCAATACCTTTAGAGCAAGCTTCAAATGCGATCAAGCTTTGTGCAAAACCAACGCCCATGTTACGAAGCACAGTTGAGTCAGTTAAGTCACGCTGCCAACGAGATACAGGAAGTTTTTCACCAAGGTGAGCCAATACCGCATTCGCAATACCCAAGTTACCTTCAGAGTTTTCGAAGTCAATTGGGTTAACTTTATGTGGCATTGTTGAAGAACCAACTTCGCCTTCTTTCAAACGTTGTTTGAAGAAACCAAGTGAGATGTATCCCCAAACGTCACGGTTAAAGTCGATTAAGATTGTGTTGAAACGACGTAGCGCATCAAAAAGTTCCGCCATGTAGTCATGCGGTTCAATCTGAGTCGTGTACGGGTTGAAGGTTAAACCTAAAGACTCTACAAAAGCTTGAGAATGAGCAGGCCAGTTAATTTCAGGGTAAGCAGAGTAATGAGCGTTGTAGTTACCTACAGCACCGTTAATTTTACCTAGAAGTTCAACTTGTTTGAATTGCTTGATTTGACGCGCTAAACGGTAAGCTACGTTCGCCATTTCTTTACCCAAAGTTGTTGGGCTAGCAGTTTGACCGTGTGTACGAGACAACATTGGTTGTTCAGCGTGTTGTTCAGCCAAAGCAACGATTGAATCGATGATTTGTTGCATCGCAGCAACTAAAACTTCACGGCCATTTTTAAGCATTAAAGCATGAGACAAGTTGTTGATGTCTTCAGATGTACATGCAAAGTGAATGAATTCTCCAGCATTTTTAAGCTCATCGATATGTGCGATTTGCTCTTTTAAGAAGTACTCAACTGCTTTTACGTCATGGTTTGTTGTACGTTCAATTTCTTTAATGCGGTTTGCATTGTCTTCAGAGAAGTTCGCAACAATTGCATCAAGCGCAGCATTCGTTTCAGCACTGAATGCTGGAACTTCTGTGATTTCTGGACGGTTTGCAAGCGCTTGTAACCAACGCACTTCAACAGTCACACGAGCATGGATTAAACCAAACTCAGAGAGGAAGGGACGTAGAGCATCACATTTGCTTGCGTAACGTCCATCTAATGGAGAAAGTGCGGTTAAAGCGTTCATAGCGATTCCTTAAATTTTGGAATTAAACGTAAAACAAAAAGCCCGTACTGCATCAGTTAAACCACCTGATACTGTAAACGGGCAAGATCTTGAATATCTTGTAGTAGCTTGCGCTTACTGAAAATCATACCCCATGAGCTACCACCGAGCTGACGCCATAAATGTGCCATTTGTAAGCCGGTAAATAAGGTGGCGCGAATGCGATTGGTATGAGAAGTGTCTTTAAATGCTTCGGCATTACCACGAACCATAATACGTGGATTAATTTGGCCTGCAGTTTCAATATAGGTTTGCGCTAAATTGGCAATGATACTTGGATGTAAATAATTATTATCAAAAAAGGAAAGCTGTCTTAGAATTTTTTGTTGGGATTGTTCGATGATTTCGACAAATTTAGGATTGCTATAGACTTTCTTTTCTAACTGCAATAACGCCATCGCATACGTCATGGGTAGCTTAGTATTGGCAAGTTTAGGAAGTCTAGATTTGGGAGATGTATTGAAGGGTTGAGTAATGCTACTTTCTAAGGTTTTTAATCCCAGCGAAATATCCGCCAAGCCACTAAAAAAATCAAGCGTCTGACTAGACTGATTCGACTTAGGACGGATATTTAAACTGGCTTTAATGAGATGTTCAAAATAAAAGTTACCGCTTTCCCCGATACTCTGTTGCCCAGTCAATGCAGTCATGTGGGTCAGCTGTGTCGCTTGAAAAACAGCAGCTAACGCCAATGCACGATTTTGGCGAGTATTCAGAGTCTGAGGCTGCTGAAACGGTAACTCTGTCATCCGAAACAATCCTTATTCAATAAAATCCGGTTTAGGCGCATTGGTATGATGAATCACACCACCCCCTAAACAAACTTCACCGGTGTAGAACACCACACTTTGACCCGGTGTAACAGCACGTTGTGGCTCATCGAATTCGACACGCACACCATTTGGCGCTGTAGGGTCTTTAAATATTGTACAGTCTTGGTCAGGCTGACGATAACGAGTTTTCGCTGTGCAGCGGAAGCCTGATTCAGGAATCTCTTGTTCACCAGCCACCCAATCAATCGCTTCAGACCATAAAATGGTGCTTTGCATGAGTGGATGTTCATGACCTTGACCAACGACTAGGCGATTACCTTCGATATCTTTATGCAGTACAAACCAAGCGCCTTCTTCAGCACCTTTTAGACCACCAAGACCGATGCCACCACGTTGGCCGAGCGTATAGTACATTAAGCCGTGATGTTCACCAACCTCTTTACCCGTGTCTAGGACGATTTTTCCGGGTTGAGCAGGTAAATATTGCTTTAAGAAGTCATTAAATCGACGTTCGCCAATAAAGCAAATTCCTGTTGAATCTTTTTTCTTCGCGGTGATTAGACCTAATTCTTCAGCGATTTTACGCACTTGTGGTTTTTCAATTTCACCCACAGGGAACAAAGTTTTGTTAATTTCACGACCATGCACTGCATGTAGGAAATAGGTTTGGTCTTTGTTGTTGTCTAGACCACGCAGTAGAGGGGCATACTCTTCACCACGTGAATTTTTTAGCGTTTCACCACGGCGGCAATAGTGGCCTGTCGCAATAAAGTCAGCACCTAAGTTCACAGCATGGTCGAGAAATGCACGGAATTTAATTTCTTTATTGCAGAGAATATCTGGGTTTGGTGTACGACCTGCGGCATATTCTTCTAAGAAATGCTCAAAGACACGGTCCCAATATTCCATCGCAAAGTTTGCGGTATGAAGTTTGATTCCAATTTTGTCACAAACGGCTTGAGCATCGGCAAGATCTTCCATTGCCGTACAGTATTCCGTGCCGTCATCTTCTTCCCAGTTTTTCATGAAAAGACCTTCAACTTGATAACCTTGTTGAAGTAAAAGTGCTGCAGATACAGAAGAATCTACACCACCAGACATACCGACGATGACACGTTGTTGCATAGGATTAAGCATCCAAATTTGAAATTAAGGGAGAATTTTGGTGCTCGTAAATGAGCGATAAAGGAAATTTTTGACCTGAAAGAGCATCTTGCACAGCTTTGATGACTAATGGACTACGCGCACGGGCAGACTCAATGAGTTCATCAAGCGTCATCCATACTGCACCGGCAATACCTGTGTCTAATTGTGCATCGGCATGGTGCTGAATGTCTTTAGCTAAGAAACAGAAACGGAAATAAGTACGATCAGGGAACATCGGAGGAGTATAAGTATACATGCCTAGGAGGTTCGTGATTTCTACATCGTGACCTGTTTCTTCCATGGTTTCTCGAATGGCGGCTTCAATAATGGTTTCGCCAGCTTCAACATGACCTGCAGGTTGATTAAATACAGTATGGGTCACACCTTCTGTATGTTCTTCAACAAATAGGAATTTTCCGTCTTTTTCAACGACTGTCGCAACAGTGACGTGAGCAGTCCAAGCGGTCATAGAAAAGCACCATGGGGTAAAAACGCTATTCTACAAAATTTAGGGAGCGGTGGCTACGATGGGAGGTGAATTCTTTGGATAGAGATATTTTTTAGCGTAGAAATTTATGGAACACTGGTTCATAAATGGGGTTGGAAACAATGAATCATAAAAAGCCCTGTACAGTTGATATAGGCTTTTTTTGTAATATGGATATGATTAATATTAGATTTCTTTCATAAGTCATTTTTCACTCAGCTCCAAGTTATAAATTCCAGCAATTAGATTGAATCTTAATGCTAGTCTTTTGCCTCGATTGCGATATCGCTCAGCAAGAATTTTGAAGGTTT
>NZ_VOYW01000055.1:0-14670 GCF_013420085.1 Acinetobacter sp. YH12027 | reverse complement strand
TGAAAACCTTCAAAATTCTTGCTGAGCGATATCGCAATCGAGGCAAAAGACTAGCATTAAGATTCAATCTAATTGCTGGAATTTATAACTTGGAGCTGAGTGAAAAATGACTTATGAAAGAAATCTAATAAATTTAATTAACTATACAAAAAAAACCAACTTATCTTAAATATTGATGGTTTAGACAAGCCTCAGCTTTTGAGTGTTTTTGCAACAAAGCAGAACGCTAATAAAAATATTCTAAATAACATTTCACATAAAATTCACTATCAGATACATACTCTTTAATTGAGAGTAAAACGCTGAAATTTATAACTGCAAAAAATTCGGCCAATGCTTTTAAGATAGATTAAGTAAATTGTATCAAATATAAATTTATATAGGTGTATTCTTCTGTGGCTATAGAATTTGTTTCTAAATCAAAATTACCTACTGCGTTTGGCGATTTTGAAATTATAGCATTTCAAGACCAAAGTACTGGTGAAGAACATATCGCTCTTGCCAAAGGCATGGGTACTATTTCTAATCAACCTGTACTCGTTAGAATTCATTCAGAGTGCTTAACAGGTGACGCTTTTGGATCACTCAAATGTGATTGTGGCCCCCAATTACATTCAACCATGAAAATGATTAATGATGCAGGTCAAGGTGTGATCTTATACTTGCGCCAAGAAGGTCGCGGCATAGGACTAACCAATAAAATTCGAGCTTACGCCCTTCAAGACCAAGGACATGATACTCTTGACGCCAATTTATTATTAAATTTACCAGCAGATGCTCGTAAATATGATATGTGTACCATTATGTTAGATTATTTAAAAATAAAGAATGTAAAACTCATTACAAATAATCCCCTTAAAATTAAATCTTTAACTGATTTAGGAATTAATGTTGTTGAACGTATTCCTTTAAAAGTTGGTTTAAATATCTTTAACAAAGCTTATCTTGAAACAAAGCAAAAACGCATGTCACATCTATATGATAATAGTGATTTTTAAAAAGCGATCACTTATAGAAAAAAATCCACGTATAAAGCTCCATCTCCCTCACGGGAGAAGGTAAAGATAAAAGATTGTTTTATATTCAATTATGGTTTTAAAGAATACCTATCAAAGAAGCTGGCTTATTCTTTATTTTCTCTCAGGATTTGCGAAAAAACTGTGACTTTTTCTAAAGTTGCGTTCATTCCCTTATTAAAAAAAGTATCGACAAGCGCTGAGCCAATGATAATAAGATCTACTTTATTGGCTAGTGCTTTAACATGGCTTTCATTTTTGATCCCAAAACCAATTGCAACAGGAATATTAAAAATTCGCTTAATTTCAGTCATCTTTTTCTCAAGATTAGATAAATTGAAGTCTCCTCCTGTTAATCCATTTTCTGCAACATGATATAAAAACCCTGTCGCGCGCGCTGAGATTTGCTCTAACCTTTCAACTGGGGTCGTCGGCGCGGTCATTGCAATTAAATGCATATTTTTTTTATTTAACTGCACTTCGAATTTTTCTCGATATCCATATGGAGCATCTAAAATCAATATT
This sequence comes from Acinetobacter sp. YH12027, assembly GCF_013420085.1. Classification (NCBI taxonomy): domain Bacteria; kingdom Pseudomonadati; phylum Pseudomonadota; class Gammaproteobacteria; order Moraxellales; family Moraxellaceae; genus Acinetobacter; species Acinetobacter sp. YH12027. Next base: position 13,129 of record NZ_VOYW01000055.1, on the reverse strand, counting down.
CCATCTATAAGATTTTCTGTTTCGGCGATAAGTATCTCGAAACCATATTGCATAATCGGATTTAAATAAGTCATGAAAATTATTGGTGTTTTTTCATCATGTAGCCTGATTGCTTTTACCAACTCAATGGTCTGTTTTAGCGTTTGACCTGCACCTAAAGCCCGAAGATGCGCTGCCTGAATGATCTCTCCATCTGCCACTGGATCAGAAAATGGAATACCCACTTCAATAATGTCAGCCCCTGCTTGACCCAATTGGCTTAACAGACGACAACTTTCTGTAAAATTAGGATCTCCAGCAGTAAAATAACAGACCAGACCGCTTCGATTTTCCAGTTTCAATTGCTCTAATTTTTGATCTAGACGGTTCATGCTGTAGCTCCTGCAAGATATTTTTTTACCGTGTTTAAGTCTTTGTCTCCTCTGCCACTTAAATTGACAATAATGATCTGTTCTGGTTGCATTTCTTGAGCAAGTTGAATCGCATATGCAATCGCATGGGAACTTTCAAGAGCAGGAATAATGCCCTCCTGTTGGCTTAAAAGCTGAAATGCATTTACGGCTTCTTGATCGGTTATAGCCGTGTATGTCACACGTCCTGTTTCAAACAGAATGCCATGCTCAGGACCAACACCAGGATAATCTAAGCCAGCTGATATAGAGTGTCCTTCTAAAATCTGCCCATCTAAATCTTGTAATAAATAGGTTAAATTGCCATGCAGCACACCAACTTGACCTTTGCAAATAGAGGCGGCATGTTCACCGCTATTTGTTCCTTTTCCACCAGCCTCAACGCCAAACATTTTGACATTCAGGTCTTCTAGAAAAGGATACATCAACCCTAATGCATTTGATCCCCCACCAACGCAAGCAACCAAAGCATCAGGCAGTCTATTTTCTTTCAGGAGTATTTGGTTTCTGGCTTCTAAACCAATAATTTTCTGAAATTCTCTGACCATGGTGGGATATGGATGAGGGCCTGCACCCGTACCCAATAGGTAATAGGTTGTATCCACATGACGAATCCAGTCACGTAATGCTTCGTTCATGGCATCTTTTAAAGTCCCACGACCTTTTTGAACACTTCTGACTTCAGCACCGAGTAATTTCATGCGTTCAACATTCATTTGTTGGCGCTGAATGTCTGTTTCTCCCATAAAAATGGTACATTTCATCTTAAACAGCGCGCAAACCGTTGCTGTTGCAACACCATGTTGCCCAGCACCCGTTTCTGCAATGATTCTGGTTTTACCCATAAATTTGGCTAATAAGATTTGCCCTACACAATTATTGATCTTATGCGCACCCGTATGGTTCAAATCTTCTCGCTTGAAATATATTCGAGCGCCGCCTGCATAAGCTGTTAGGTTTTTTGCATAAAAAAGAGGACTAGGACGACCAACAAAGTCCGTTAAAATCTGCTGATATTCAGCCCAAAATTCAGGTTTGTGCCGAACAGTATTAAAGGCTTGCTCTAATTCTTGAAGTGCAGGCATTAAGCTTTCTGGCATATAACATCCGCCAAATTGACCAAAAAATCCCAAGTCATCAGGACCATTACCTGTATAAGGGGTTGTCATCTCATATCTCTTTTACTATCAAAACTTGTTTGATCTTAAAATATTTTCATTTTGATGATAATTGATATATTTTGAGCTTAAGGTGTTAGAAAATTTTACAACATGAAACGCAGAACATTACCTCCTCTTAATGCTTTAAAAGCATTCGAGGCTGTCGCTAGAAATAAAAGTTTCAGCTTAGCTGCCGAAGAATTATGTGTCACCCATAGTGCGATTAGCCATCAAATAAAGCAGTTAGAAGAATGGTTGGATAAAAAATTGTTTATTCGACATTCCTCGACCATCTCTCTGACGGCGGATGCCGAAGAATTATCGCTCGTTTGTATGGAGCTTTTTAATCGTTTAGAACAATGCGTCTTTGAGTTAACAAATAAAACTTCAGAAGTAGAAGTTGTCATAGGCGCTTCTCATAGTTTTATGGCAAATTGGCTGATTCCTCGATTAGAAAAGCTCGAAGTCATTTATCCCAATATCCATATCAAATTAATGACATGTAATGACTTAAAATTGTTAGAAAAAGAGAAGGTTGACATATTTATCAATAGCGTCAGTGAGCATCATCTACTTCCCAACTTTTTGAATAAATATCTGTTATTTCCCGATAACATGGGTCCTATTTGTAATCGTGAAATAAATCCTCTTCATTCCGTAAATGATCTTTTAAACTATCCATTACTTCATACCCACTCAAATAAAAGTGCATGGCATACATGGTTTGATCAGTTTCAAATAAGCTTTTGCCCAAAATCCAATGACCGTTATTTTGATAGTCTGAATTTAATGATAGAAGCTGCCGTGTCTGGGTTAGGAATTGCCATAGCACCTCAAATTCTAGTAGAAAAAGAAATGTTAAATGGAAAGATCATTGCCCCTTTTGGTTTTATCTATTGTGACTATAATTTTTATGCAATGGTCAGAAAAAATAATGAAAATCGTGATGTTATGAATATCATTAATTGGTTAATGGCCGAAGAAAAAAGTTAAACATTTAATCTTTGATTTGAAAAATTCTATTCAATTGCTCATCTATAACGTCTATTTCACATTCTATTCACGCTGTGCTGCCTAAGGTATAAACATACACTTCATACGGACACTGATGATGAGACTTGTAAAAACACTAATTGCTACAGCCTTATCCTTGCCGCTTCTGTTGTTAGCCGGATGTAAAAGTATTCCCAGTTATTCAGCTGATTACGCCCAATCCAGAAATGGTATTCAGGGGATAGCGCTGGATCAGGCTAAAGCTCAGGATATCGGCCTCCGCTTTACCTCAGCCTTTAATACCTTGGGCACACCTGAATTCGTTGAAAATGCTGGAGCACTGTATGCCGACCAGCTGTTTATTAACGATACGCTATCGCAATTTTCATCCCGTCAAAATCTACTCGAGCACTTTCAAGGCATGAACAAACGGGTCAGCAAGGTCAGCGTCAAGCTGTTAAACGCTTCTTATCATCAGGACTCTGCCTATGTGCACTGGCATATGGCCTATGATTTTAAATTGTTCGGCACGACCCGCAGTATGGACTCTTACGGTATCAGTGAAATCAAGATCAACGAAAACAACAAGATTATTTTCCAGCAGGATTTCTGGGACCCTGCGAATGGCCTGTACCGTTCCCTGCCTTATGTTGGAGGGGTCTACTCATGGCTACTGCCTTTCAAAAAATAGCGATTAGTACAGCGTTAGTGATGGGATGTAGCTTCTGTCCATGGGCACAGGCACAAAGCCTGAATCAATGCGGCAATGGTCCGCTGATGGTGGGTCAAAAACAGGTCGGTATGGCCAGTTATTTTGCCCAAAACTGTAGCCAGTCCTGGGAAAAACAAAATATACAGATGGACTTTTCCTATACCCAGAATATTCCGGAATGGGCATTTAAGCGTGCGGCCACACATTTACTGAAACGTAATGTTAAAGACGCAAAAATACATGCTCTATTCAACCCAATCACCGATTTGTATCGTCCGGTCAGATCAGGTGATCTGTACCGCTTGAAATACAGCCATGCCACGCAAACCCTAAGTTTATCCCTCAACCGGAAAAATTTAGGGCAGCTGCAGCATCCGCTAGCCCAGCAATATTTTAATATATGGCTTGGTCCCCAGCCATTTAGTGCTAAATTAAAACAGCAATTATTAAATTAGTATCTGCCGCTATGTCGAAACATTTTATCCTGATGGTTGAAGACCATTATGAACTGGCCTCTACCCTATGCGAGTTTCTTGAAGAACATGGCTTTGTGGTCGATCATGCCCGCAATCTGAGTGCTGCTAGACAATTACTTAAACAGCAACGCTACCATATCTTACTACTAGATATTAATTTGCCTGATGGTTCTGGTTATGAATTGTGCGAGTGGTTACGCAATGAAGAGGGGTTGGACTTACCTGTCTTGATGCTTACCGCTCGGGATACCTTGGATGATAAACTCAAAGGCTTCAATTCAGGCACGGATGATTATCTGGTCAAGCCCTTTGACTTTAACGAGCTGGTGGTTCGGGTCAAGGCCCTGATCAAACGTTCCCTGGGTGAAGTATCTAGCAGTCGTCTGCAAATTCATGACCTAATTTTGGACCCGGCAACACAGCAGCTAACTCGAGCTGGGCAGAACATTGAATTGCCTCCGATTCAGTTTAAACTTTTGAAGCTACTGATGCGTCATTCTCCTAAAGTACTGACTAAACAGGAAATTATGATGGAGCTTTGGGGTGATGAAGAGCCAGAAAGTGATGCTCTGCGCAGTCATATCTATAATTTACGCAAAATGGTCGATAAACCCTTTGAACATAAGCTGATTCACACCATATCTGGGATTGGTTTAAAGATTGCTTTCGAAGATGAAGCCTAATTTAGGTACACAACGACAATCAGTCCAGTGGTGATTGCTAATTCAACATTCTGATGAGTGTCAAGATAATATTGCCTGTCAAACAGCTCCACACGCCAACCTAGCTGTTTGCATAGCTTTTGCACCAATTGTAATCCAATGCCATGCCCTTTGATTTCCAGTTTTAGCTGCTGACCAGACAGTTCCTGAACTTTAGAATTGTTAGGTAAAGGCATGCCGACCCCATTGTCAGCAATCAGCACTTTATTTTTTTCCAGAATCACATCAATTTCTGTGCCCTGTGAATAGTTCAGCGCATTGCGCAGAATATTGCCAAACACCATTTTGGTCATGGATGGATAAAGTTTACGCGGCTGTTCATCGAGGTCTTTTTGCAGGTCTATCTGCATGCCTTTGTTATGACTGACACTCTCCAGATCCTGCACCAGATTGTCCAGACATTCTGAAAGCATGGTCGGTTCAGCAGTTAAAGTGTTGGTGGTATTGCGGGCAATGGCCAGCAAGGTATCGACCAGCAGCTGCATGTCTTCAATGGTGTTATGCAGGCGGGTAAAGGACTTGTTGTCGCCATAGCGTGCCTGACACAGCTGCACATTCCCTTTTAAAATGGTCAGTGGCGTGCGTAGCTCATGGCTGACATCTCCGGTAAATTCACGCTCACGCTGAATAAATTCGCTTAATACCTGATGATATTTTTCCAGCGCCTGCTTGAGGTATTCAGCTTCCAGATTGGAGTCGGTGCGGATGTCCTGAAAAGGCGAAGCCTGATTTTTCTGATGTTCCCAGTCGATATATTCCAGCGCATTGGCCAACCGGGTAATCGGGGAAAAATAACGTCGGGCCCGACGGTTCCACCACCACAATACGCTATATAGCACAAACAGGCTGACCATCAGCGGTGCCAGACCAAACAGCCAGACAAGCTTGTTGACGTTGCTTTCGCCAAACACCAGCAGCACATGCTGTCCGTCTTTTTCACCATACACGGTCATGCGCTCCTTGCCATCGACAAAATGCCGGTTCACCCCTTGCTCAAGTGACATATTCTTAAATTGGGAGGGTGGCACAGTGTTCCAGCGGTAACCATACAGGTTTTTGGTGTCGGGCAATTCTGCGGCAGGGTTACGTTCCAGTCGCTGCCAGTAGTGTGACATTTCCTGTTCTAGCGCCGTTCTGAGCAAAGAACCTTTAATCACCCAGGCACTGAAGCCAATCCCAATCACCACAGACAGGGCAATGAATCCGATTTGCAGCCAGTAGTAGCGGTTAAACACCTCACCCAGAGGATGATCACGTTTGTCCCTAAACAGCTTTAACATTGATGCATTCCCCGCTGGTCCATCCCACTGTTCAATTATACGGCTTTCTTCTTTAACAGAAAGTGGCCAATGACCCATTCGCGCCCATGGTCATAACCAAACAGTTCGGCACAGGCCATAAAGAAAATTCGCCAGCGCTGCCACCAGATTGCGGCATCCGCACCATAGGTTTGTTCAAACAGGGGCTTTAGCTCGGCCTGTTTAGCATCCATATTTTCTAGCCAAGCATTTGCGGTACGTTCATACTGTGTACCCGCCCATTGCCAGTGCTGTTCTAGCTGCAAATGCTGCTGAAAATGTAGGAAAGTTGAGGCTGCCGGCATCAAACCACCACTGAAGAAATATTGCGACATCCAGTCAAACTCATTTTTGACTTCAAACGGGTAATGCAAGAAACGATGACAGAAAATATGACACCACAATAAGCCATCTGGTTTGAGCCAAATACTAATATTTTCAAACAGTTTTTGATAGTTGCGTACATGCTCAAACATCTCCACCGATACCACACGGTCAAATGACGCAGGTTCAAGTTGCAACACATTGACATCACAAGTGATCACATTAAGGTTATCCAGTTTTTTTAAACGGGCTTGTTCCTGAATATACTCACGCTGCGTTGAAGAATTTGACACGACTGTAATATGGGCCGTTGGATAATGCTCGGCCATATATAGACTGAAAGAACCCCAACCGCAGCCAATTTCCAAAATATTCTGCCCGTCTTTCAGTTGTGCTCGCTGGCAATAGCAGGCAAGGGCAGCTTCTTCGGCTTGGTCTAGCGTCATATCGGCATGTTCAAATAGACTCGCGCTATATTTCAAACGCTTACCGAGTACTGCCTGAAAAAATGCGGTCGGCAGTTCATAATGCTGCTCATTGGCTTTGTCTGTCTCAATGGCAATTTCGCTGTTTTTCAGCATGGTCAGCACATCCATATAGCGCTGCGCTGCCAATGCGGGGTCAAACCGACCTTCTTGTGCCAAACGTTTTTTGCTCAAGATTTTAATACCAGCACGAATCACTGGGTCTGGCACCTTGCCATTTTCGATCAGTTCTAAGGTTTTTTGAATCATAAAGTCCATGTATTTACCTACTCTTTGGGTGGCCACGGAATAAACATTGAAGTTCGCCGTTGATAGTCTTTATAGTTGTCACCACGGTGGGCGAGCGCCTGTTTTTCACTAAATGGAATACCTGTAAAGTAGTACAGGAATAGCCACATCAGCAGTGGATAAATCCATAATTCATAGCATCCTGCTGCCAGACCGAGCACTGGATAGGCAAACCAATGCAGCCATTCAAAAAAATAATTCGGATGGCGCGAATATTTCCACAAGCCCTGATCCATGGTTTTACCTTGATTGTGTGGATCTAGCTTAAAACGGTAAAGTTGCTGATCGGCAGTGCTTTCGCCTATCAAAGCGGATAGCATGATCATGCCCGCCACAATCACAGTGACCAAAGTCCAGTCATTCCATTGCTCGGTCGAGATACTTAACAGCTTCAGCATTGGGTAAGAAAACAGTAGAGCCAATCCTGCCTGAAATATAAAAAACACCAGAAAACCAAGATGCTGATACTCCCCCATCGCTCGGCGCATGTTGGCATAACGCGTGTCTTCTTGGGTTTCACTGGCATAGCGCCGTAACAGATGCCAAGTCAGCCGTGAAAACCAGATCCCACTCGCCAGTCCCAGAAATAAGCGAACCAACATCGGTGCACTGTCAATCGCCCAAGCGGCAATAATCACATTGAGGGCAATACTGAAACTCCAAGCGACATCGACCAGCCCTGCTCTGCGGTTATAGGTCACCAGCAGCCAGCTACAGAGCATGATAAAGACATTCAGCATCAGTAAATTCAGCAGCATTTCGTCCCTCCTGTTTTATCTTGGCTTAGTAGGCACTGGCTTCGAACAGCAGATGTACATCACTGATCACGCCTTCACGGAAGCCACCTTCGCAATAAGACAGATAAAAATCCCACATGCGGATAAAACGCTCATCAAAACCAAGCCCAAGTACCTGATCATGCTGCTGCAAGAAACGCTGACGCCAGCAGTGCAAGGTCTGGGCATAGCTCTGGCCGATATCTTGCAGATGTTTGAGTCGCAGTTTTTGTTCGGAAGCGGTCTGGGTCATGACACTGATACAGGGAATAAAACTGCCCGGGAAAATATAGCGCTTGATATAGTCCACGGTATTCAGGGCTTTGGCATAGCGTGCATCTTCAATCGTAATCGCCTGTATCAAGGCTAGACCATTCGGCTTGAGGAGCTCGCGGCATTTTCGGAAATAAGTTGGTAAATACTGCTCACCTACGGCCTCGATCATTTCAATCGACACCAGCTTGTCGTATTTGCCTTCCAGTAAGCGGTAATCTTTCAGCTGCACAGTCACACGATGTGACAGTCCGGCTGCAGCGACCCGGGCCACGGCTTCATCATACTGTGCTCTGGAAATGGTGATGGTGGTGACTTTGCAGCCATACTGCTGCGCGGCATAAATGGCAAAACCGCCCCAACCGCTGCCAATTTCGACCAAATGATCCATCGGTTTGAGTTGCAGTTTCTGGCAGATCAGCTCTTTTTTATAATCCGAAGCCTGTTCCAGGCTCATGCCCGGCTCTTTAAACACCGCACTTGAATACATCATGCTGTAATCTAGGAACAGCTTGAAAAAGTCATTGCTTAGGTCATAATGCTCGGCAATATTTTTGCGGCTGCCATCAATCGAATTCTTGCGCGATTTATACCAAACCTTTAACACTAACTGGCTGGCTTTGGCCACCGCATTCTGATTCATCTGGTCCAGCACATCGCGGTTACGTGCCAAAATGCGGATCACATCGACCAGATCTGCACTGCTCCAGTAGCCACGGATAAAACCTTCGGCAGCACCCAGTACACCATTACGGAACAGCAGATCAATCAGACGGACATCATGCACCTGTATCACCGCCTGTAAATCGCTATTTTCCCCGACAGCCCCGTTCCAGACACCTTTAAAAATCAGCTGACCATGGCGTAATTTCAGCAGGTGGCGCAGTACCACCGGCAGTGTGCTTTGCTCTCCCATGAATAGTGTTTTCATCGCAATGTGTTTCCTTTTTCTTTTTTAGGATGTCGGTAAAACGGAATTTTCTTTTTCCATAAACGAAAGGCGTGCAGATAAATTCCGCTGACCATCCTGAAGGGTTCAAGAACTTTCAGTACAGCATAGCGATGCTGCTGTGAAGGAACCGTGATGGCCTGCAAGGAAAATTTCAGGGTGGCATCGAATTGCAAGATTCCCTGCTGAAACAGCTGCATATAAATCACGTTCTGCCGATCCGAAAAGCTGAAGCGCCAGCGATAATCCAACCCCATCGGCATGAACGGCGACACATGAAAGGCCTTTTTAAAGTCAAACTGGTGACTCTGGTACGGCGCATATTCGTCTGCATTGTTCCGGCAATCGTGAATGTAGACCTGTCGTTCATTCCACGGTGTGTTGGTGATTTCACTCAGCACAAAGAGCAACTGGTCGGTCGCACCAAAGACCATATAAAACACTACGGAATTGAAACGGAAACCCAGTGTGCGCGGTAAAGCCAGCACCCGGATGGAAGCGGCATGCGGTAACAGATAGTTTTCCCGCTTGATCAGCAGGCGTGCAATCTTCTGCCGAATCGAGCCACATTCCATAGTCAGAAAATCGCGCTCATCTAGGGTCAGGAAATTCCAGCGTTTAGATGACCACAGCCAGGATTTTCGGGTAAACGTCGCGAGTTGATCTGGATCAAACCATAGATAGCTCAGCTGGGTTTTAAAAGCATGGGCTTGGGGCAAATAACGTCGATGCCGGATTTCAGCAGTGGCGATCGCAAGTGGATACATCTGCATCATGCGCTCCTAGTCTGCCTGTTCGGCCTGTTTTAATAGCTGATCGATTACCCATGATGCGCTACGTGCCCCATCCTCATGAAAGCCCCAGCCCCAGTAAGCGCCGCAATATGAGGTGCGGTTTTGGCCGTTGACCTCGGCCCAGCGTTGCTGTGCTTCAATCGCTGGGGCATCAAACACTGGATGACGGTAATGTCGTTCTATCCAGACTTTTTTCGGATTCAGGGCAAAATTAGGATTCAGGGTGGCAAAGACCTGGGTTTTGCAGTTCAGGTTCTGCAACTGGTTCATCCAGTAGCTAAAGCCATAATGTGTGCCACTGTGTTGGAATGGCGTCTGTTCAGTGACCTGAGTCGGCGTGACGTGTACATGCCAGCTGGCCCACTGGCGACGGGATTTGGGCATGATAGAGGTATCGGAATGTACCACCATGCGGTTATCCTGATAGCGGAACTTGCCTAGCACGTCCAGCTCCTGCGCGGTCGGGTCTTTCAGCAGTTTCAGGCTGTCATCGGCGTGGCTGGCGAAAATCACCCAGTCAAAACGCTCGCTGCCCTGTTGGGTTTCAATCAGCACATCATTGGCACTGCGAGACACCTGATGCACAGCAGTTTTACGAAGCGTGATATTGCACTGGGCCTGAATGGCACGGACGTAGCGAGCTGATCCACCCTTGACCGTCAGCCATAAAGGACGGTCTTTGAGCTGCAACATGCGATGATGCTGGAAAAAGCTCACCACAAACTTATACGGAATCTGTCCGGCCTGTTCCACTGGGCAGGACCACAGCGCCCCGCACATCGGATAGAGATGTTCCTGACGGAAGGCTTCGGAATAGCCATGCCGATCCAGATACTCATCTATACTGAGCTGTGCATCGACATGCTCGACATCCAGATCTTTATTCACGGCATAGAAGCGGAACAGATCCGACAACATCGCGCGAAAATCTGCATTAAAAAAGTTTTGAGGTCGGAACAATAACGAGAATTTTTTTGAAGGATTGTACTGTAAGCCAGTGACCTGATTATTCACCGAAAAGCCCATGTCACTGCTTTGCGATTGAATGCCAAGTTCTTTTAGCATGGCGCAGAACAGCGGATAGTTATGCTCATTAAAGACAATAAAGCCACTGTCCACCGCAACCTGTTCACCATCGATATTCAGCTGATGGGTATCGGTATGACCACCAAAGTAGTTATTCTTTTCAAAGACTGTGACTTCATGCGCTTTGCTGAGTTTCCAGGCAGCATACAGACCGGAAATACCTGAACCAATAATTGCAATTTTCATGGTGATTCCTTTGAATGAATAGTCGGAGTGCCGGTCTTGGCAGCTTTTTTCTGTTTTCGAGCCCGGGCAATTTTACTGACGTCATAGACACGTGCCGGAATGGGCTTGAGTCCCCAGACCAGCCCGAACAAAGACATGAGTTTCAGCAGGTAATAGGTCACATCAATCTGCCACCAGTAAAAACCCTGCCGGGTACTGCCGGCATAATAATGGTGATTGTTGTGCCAGCCTTCGCCCAAGGTAATGATCGACAGGAATAAATTGTTGCGGCTGTGATCATCCGTGTCAAAATCTCGGCTGCCATAATGATGCGCCAGTGAATTGATACACAAGGTGGCATGGATCAGTAACACGGTAGACACGACAAAGCCCCACACTAGCAATTGCAGGCCTGATGTACCAAGTTGCGGCCAGGTGATGGCCACCCACTCCCCGAGTGCATAAATTCCTCCCGCGGTCAGCAGCACAACAATCAAACTGAAACGGTCTAGCCAGATCAGCTCTGGATATTTCAGCCAGTCCTTGATGACTTCTTTACGTGTAGCAAAATTATATTCATTCAGAAACCAACCCACATGGCTATACCAAAAACCATGCGTCGAGGAATGCGGGTCTTTCAAGGTATCGGTATAGCGATGGTGATAGCGGTGATGCGCCGCCCACCAGAGCGGACCACGCTGCGCGCTCATGGTACCAATCAGCACAAACAGAAACTGTACGGGACGCGAAGTCTGAAAAGTTTTATGCGATAAATAGCGATGAAAAAAAGCCGTAATTGAAAACATGCGGATCAGGTAGAATGCCAACATAAAACCAATTGCAAACCATGACACTCCAACCCAAAATACTGCAAGGCAGGCGAGATGCAATAAGATAAATGGTAAGATCCTGAGCCACTGAATTTTACTATTTTCAGCAGTCTGGGTTTTGGGCGCTGAAAGTGTAGACCAGCTGTCTATCCATCGCATCAGACTTTTCAACATCGACTCACCCTAAATTTTTGCAACTATATTTATTCTATTTGATGAGTTTAATCAGTCAGATATGAATTTTATGTGAAGTAAATAAAAAAAAACCGAACTGTAGAGAGATTTATCAGTTCGGCAAAAGGTTAGCAGATTAATGAGGCAATTTGATAAGTTTTGTAACGTCGTAACCATAATGTTTTGCAGTGTCTATATATGACTGATAAGTTGCTTCATCGAGTTGCGGTTGACGCGATAAAATCCATAGGTATTTATTACTTGGTCCCCCTACGAGTGCTACTTTATATTCCGGGTCTACTCGTAATACCCAGTAATGACCTTTAGTAAAGGGGATCCATCTTAAACCTTTAGGCAAAAAGCTGACCTTCAGTTTGCTGTTCCCCTGATTTTGCGAATACGCAACACCTTCAGAGCTAATTATCTCACCATTGGCAGTTCGGCAGCTATTCAATACACCGATAGTTTGATCGGCATTGACGCTATATTGTGCCGTGATATTAGCTATACATTTACGCTGAAAATACATCGGTAAATGCGCAATTTCATACCATTTACCCGCATACTGCCGGATATCCACCTGATCGACTGCCTGAGGGGCAACCGTTTCAGCTCGTGCAGTAAAGCTTAAGCTGATGATGGCCAGCGCTGTAACTGCGAAAACCGACTTGAATAGCATCTTCATTTTTAAGCCTTGTTTGATTTCAGGATTAGCATAACCCAGCTGGATGTGAACAAAATGTGAAGATTAAATGCAGGACGAATGTAGGCAAAATTTCAATTTTATAGCCTGAAAAAATAGGTAAAATCATTTTTATTGGATCCCATTTTTAAGCGGTAAATTAGTTTTTTCTGTTTGAATGTATCAGTGCTGTCAATAGACTTGTTAAAAAAAGTCAACCAGATCAACAGACTCTTTCCAGATTCAGATGTCTTTTATAAGATAATTAAATATACATATAAAAAAAACTTGATTAAATTTATTTTTAATGTATAGTGATCCTAACTAGAAAAAAGTCTTGTTTCATTCAATCTCTGTTAAGTATCGTCGTTTTATTCATAATCCTTCGTTTTTTTAGATTTTAAGTAGATCTCTTGCGAAAGTCATTATTGAAAATTTATCCGGTTTACCAGTGCAGCGATTAAGTTAATGCGTAAACCGAATCTTTTCCGTCTATTTCGATAGCGTTCACTTAATATTCTAAATGTCTTCA
>NZ_VOYW01000054.1:0-14903 GCF_013420085.1 Acinetobacter sp. YH12027 | reverse complement strand
ATGAAGACGGCTTACGCCACCATCAAAGGTATTGAGGTGATGCGTGCACTACGCAAAGGCCAGGCCTCAGCATTTTATTATGGTGATCCCCTGGGCGAAATGCGCCTGGTAAGCAGAGTTTTTGAAATGTAAGGCCTTTGAATAAGACAAAAGGCTGCCTCATCGCTAACTTTGCAACAGTGCCAGTTTTATTACGAACGTGTTTTGGGTGGACAACGGAAAACATATTTCATCGAAAGACCAAAAAAAGAAAAAACACTTCCTGTTGTGATGAGTGAAGAAGAAACCATTCGGGTACTACGCGCTATTGAAAACGTGAAACACAAGGCTATTCTGATGACTATTTATTCGGCAGGTTTGCGCATTTCTGAATGTATAAACCTGAAAATAAAAGACATTGACTCCAAGCGCATGCAAATTCGTATAGAACAGTCAAAAGGAAAAAGAGATCGTTATACCATTTTATCTGAGAAAACATTAATTATTTTAAGAACATACTTTATGGAATATAAACCAAAAGATTATTTATTTGAAGGTCAAAAAGGTGGCGCATACTCAAGCCGAAGTATTCAAAACATTTTTAAAGCAGCTGTTTTAAAAGCAAAGATTCAAAAGGAAGTTACTGTACATACCTTACGACATAGCTTTGCAACGCATTTGCTTGAGAATGGTACGAGTTTACGTTATATTCAATCGTTGTTAGGTCATTCAAGCAGTAAAACAACTGAGGTTTATACACATATTACCACCAAGGGAATGGAACAATTAAAAAGTCCGATGGATTTGTTAGATATATAGAAAGGATTTGTATATTTGAGCAAAACTTAACAAAAAGCACTATGAATATAAATCCTTTTGAGAGAGTAGAAACGAACGGTAAACGGTTGAAAACGGATTTGTCACTGATAATGAAAGGTTTAGCAAAATAAGATATAGTGGATATATACGCCATTTGGCGTATAGCCACTTGTTATGTGCCATTTTTGAATGACAATGCGAATAGATACGGACAAACAAATGAATTTACTTAGTGATAAGAACGTTGCAATAATTGGTGGTGGACCCGTTGGACTGACTATGGCAAAATTATTACAGCAAAACGGCATAGACGTTTCAGTTTACGAAAGAGACAACGACCGAGAGGCAAGAATTTTTGGTGGAACCCTTGACCTACACAAAGGTTCAGGTCAGGAAGCAATGAAAAAAGCGGGATTGTTACAAACTTATTATGACTTAGCCTTACCAATGGGTGTAAATATTGCTGATGAAAAAGGCAATATTTTATCCACAAAAAATGTAAAGCCCGAAAATCGATTTGACAATCCTGAAATAAACAGAAATGACTTAAGGGCTATCTTGTTGAATAGTTTAGAAAACGACACGGTTATTTGGGATAGAAAACTTGTTATGCTTGAACCTGGTAAGAAGAAGTGGACACTAACTTTTGAGAATAAACCGAGTGAAACAGCAGATTTGGTTATTCTTGCCAATGGTGGAATGTCGAAAATAAGGAGCTTTGTTACCGACACGCAAGTTGAAGAAACCGGTACTTTCAACATCCAAGCTGATATTCTTCAACCGGAAATAAACTGTCCCGGATTTTTTCAGCTATGCAACGGCAACCGATTAATGGCGGGACATCAGGGCATTTTATTGTTTGCCAATCCCAATAATAATGGTGCATTGTATTTAGGAATTAGTTTTAAAACGCCCGATGAATGGAAAAATAAAATTCCCTTAGATTTTCAGGACAGAAACAGCGTTGCCGATTTTTTATTGAAAAGATTTTCCAAATGGAGTGAAGTTTACAAACAATTAATACGTTCGGTATCAACATTTCAATGCTTGCCCACAAGGAAATTTCCTTTGAACAATGATTGGAAAAGTAACCGTCCATTACCCATAACAATGATTGGCGATGCTGCTCATTTGATGTCGCCTTTTGCAGGACAGGGTGTAAATACGGGATTATTGGATGCTTTGATATTGTCTGAAAACCTTACAAACGGAGAATTTACAAGTATTGAAAATGCCATCGAAAACTACGAACAACAAATGTTTGTTTATGCAAAAGATACGCAGGACGAATCGACAGAAAACGAAACCGAAATGTTTAGTCCCAATTTTTCGTTTCAAAAATTATTGAATCTATAAACAGTAAGAAAAAACGGCTACTAACAAGCAGTTTTGCAATAGTGGGGCAGAAGTGCAAAATTGAACTTGTGTGCTTCTATCAACTTTTGTACATTAGCTGCCAGTTTAAGATGGGTGCATTTGAGTATGCCCAAAGGAGCCCGCAAGTATGCGCAGGACGAAGCCAGTAGCCGCGCCGATGGTGGCGCGGGTCTATCTGCGCGTCAGCACCGACGCGCAGGACTTGGAACGCCAAGAGGCGATCACTACGGCCGCGAAGGCCGCCGGCTACTACGTCGCCGGCATCTACCGTGAGAAGGCATCCGGCGCACGCGCCGACCGGCCTGAGCTGCTGCGCATGATCGGCGACCTACAGCCCGGCGAGGTGGTCATTGCCGAGAAGATCGACCGCATCAGCCGCCTACCTTTGCCCGAGGCCGAGCGCCTGGTG
Source organism: Acinetobacter sp. YH12027 (assembly GCF_013420085.1). NCBI lineage: Bacteria > Pseudomonadati > Pseudomonadota > Gammaproteobacteria > Moraxellales > Moraxellaceae > Acinetobacter > Acinetobacter sp. YH12027. The sequence goes on along the minus strand of NZ_VOYW01000054.1, from coordinate 12,319 downwards.
GCCTCGATACAGGCCAAAGGCGCACGCCTGGCCGTCCCTGGCGTGGTCGATCTATCCGACCTGGCGGCCGAGGCCCAGGGCGTCGCCAAGATCGTGCTGGAAGCCGTGCAGATCATGCTTTTTCGCCTGGCCTTGCAGATGGCCCGCGACGACTACGAGGACAGGCGCGAACGCCAGCGCCAAGGCATTGAGTTGGCCCGCCAGGCCGGGCGGTACAAGGGCCGCCGTGCTGATCCGAAGCGCCGCGCCCAAGTTGTCGCGCTGCGCAAGTCCGGCTACAGCATCAACAAGACCGCCGAGCTGGCCGGGTACAGTGCGGCCCAGGTGAAACGGATATGGGCCGAGGTCAGCCAGGCCGAAGCGAAGCAGCACGGCGCGTTCGTGGAGGACGCATTGACGGAAGCCGATGCCCTGGCCGCTGTCGGCCAGGATGAGCGCCAGGAGGAAAGGGCATGAAGAAGCCGAACCAAGACGACGAGCCGTTTTTCATCACCGAGGAGATTGCGGCCGAAATGATCGCCGGCGGCTATGAGTTCGAGCTGCCGCCCATTCCTTGCACCATCCGCCTACGCGACGTGCTGGAGCGCATGACCGATGCTGAGCTAGCATTGCAGCCGGGCGAGATCGCCGACCAGGAGCGTGAACGCTGCCGGCGCAAGCCGTGTTCAACCTCATGATCTGGTCATGGTATTTTTCATGGCACTGAGCCTGATAGTTCTTGCAAATTGTTGTCACTAAAGGGTTTTGTGTGCTTGTTTACAATCGAGTGGGAGTGACGGGCACTGGCTGGCAATGTCTAGCAACGGCAGGCATTTCGGCTGAGGGTAAAAGAACTTTCCGCTAAGCGATAGACTGTATGTAAACACAGTATTGCAAGGACGCGGAACATGCCTCATGTGGCGGCCAGGACGGCCAGCCGGGATCGGGATACTGGTCGTTACCAGAGCCACCGACCCGAGCAAACCCTTCTCTATCAGATCGTTGACGAGTATTACCCGGCATTCGCTGCGCTTATGGCAGAGCAGGGAAAGGAATTGCCGGGCTATGTGCAACGGGAATTTGAAGAATTTCTCCAATGCGGGCGGCTGGAGCATGGCTTTCTACGGGTTCGCTGCGAGTCTTGCCACGCCGAGCACCTGGTCGCTTTCAGCTGTAAGCGTCGCGGTTTCTGCCCGAGCTGTGGGGCGCGGCGGATGGCCGAAAGTGCCGCCTTGCTGGTTGATGAAGTACTGCCTGAACAACCCATGCGTCAGTGGGTGTTGAGCTTCCCGTTTCAGCTGCGTTTCCTGTTTGCCAGCCGGCCCGAGATCATGGGGTGGGTGCTGGGCATCGTTTACCGCGTCATTGCCACGCACCTGGTCAAGAAAGCGGGCCATACCCACCAAGTGGCCAAGACGGGCGCGGTCACCCTGATCCAGCGTTTTGGATCGGCGCTCAATCTGAATGTTCACTTCCACATGCTGTTTCTCGACGGTGTGTATGTCGAGCAATCCCACGGCTCAGCGCGTTTCCGCTGGGTCAAGGCGCCGACCAGCCCAGAGCTCACCCAGCTGACGCACACCATCGCCCACCGGGTGGGTCGCTATCTGGAACGGCAAGGCCTGCTGGAACGGGATGTCGAAAACAGCTATCTGGCCTCGGATGCGGTGGATGACGACCCGATGACACCCCTGCTGGGGCACTCGATCACTTACCGTATCGCTGTCGGTTCACAGGCGGGGCGAAAGGTGTTCACTTTGCAAACTCTGCCGACCAGTGGTGATCCGTTCGGTGACGGGATTGGCAAGGTAGCCGGGTCCAGCCTGCACGCCGGCGTGGCGGCCAGGGCCGATGAACGCAAGAAGCTCGAACGGCTGTGCCGGTACATCAGCCGCCCGGCGGTATCCGAGAAGCGGCTGTCGTTAACACGAGGCGGCAACGTGCGCTACCAGCTCAAGACGCCGTACCGGGACGGCACCACGCACGTCATTTTCGAACCATTGGATTTCATTGCAAGGCTGGCCGCCCTGGTACCGAAGCCCAGAGTCAACCTAACCCGCTTCCACGGGGTGTTCGCACCCAACAGTCGGCACCGGGCGTTGGTCACGCCGGCAAAACGGGGCAGGGGCAACAAGGTCAGGGTGGCTGATGAACCGGCAACACCAGCACAACGGCGAGCGTCGATGACATGGGCGCAACGGCTCAAGCGTGTTTTCAATATCGACATCGAGACCTGCAGCGGCTGCGGCGGCGCCATGAAAGTCATCGCCTGCATTGAAGACCCTATAGTGATCAAGCAGATCCTTGATCACCTGAAGCACAAAGCCGAAACCAGCGGGACCAGGGCGTTACCCGAAAGCCGGGCGCCACCGGCTGAGCTGCTCCTGGGTCTGTTTGACTGACGAGCCTGAAGGCCAACGATACCAATCAAAATGCTGCGTTCACAGCGCCGCGGCAGGGATCCGCCGTGCTGGTTGTCGGAAAAGGAGCCGCTAGTGGGAAAGAGGAGGGTAAATTTTCAGCGTTGCTGGCTCCCCGTCAGCCGGATTGGGTTGCATCGCAGGGGTGTCGAAAGAGTCAACTGCGGTCCAAAGCTGTTGGACTTGGGTGAAAAGGGCGTTTATTCTTCCTATACGTGAACCGCATCCTACGGAATGAGTAACCCTTGCCCTATTGTGAGTAGAACGTCGTATAATTCAAACGAAAGCAGTTAATAGGTATGAAATATCACAGCACAAAAGAGCGACAGGACATGTTTAGATGATGTTATTATAAAATAATAACATCATGGATGAATAAAAAATAATTTTCTATCTTTACAACTATGTTATACTTCTATGATAAGGCTATGATGGCAAAGCCTTGGTTTTCCTAATCAAATAGTCGCCGAGATGGCTTCAATGCGACAGTAGGTCTACTGTCTCACAATTAATTCATGTATCAGATTTTTGTTCCCTGATGGGAAGTGTTATCCATACGAAAAGAATATGGGTAAAGTGTTACACCTGTATATGACATTCAGAATGTCCTGTCGGGGGAACTGGTACCAATTTAATAAAAGAAAACAGTATAGAAATGACAATCGAAGATATGCAAACATTAGCCCTAGAGCATGGGCTGAGAATTTCGGAAGAGATGAGCGTCAATGAGATGGGCATCGACTTTAGAGTTGCCTTTGTAAAGGAAGTAAACGGTGAGAACTGGGTACTCCGTATACCTCGAAGAAGCGATATGCTTGAACAAATCGAAAATGAAAGTAGAATATTGGATTTAGCCAAAAGAAACCTGTCGATCAATGTCCCTGATTGGAAAATTGTATCGGAGCGCCTAATAGCCTACCCTTTACTGGAGGATGCGCCTGCTCTGACATTCGATGCGATAACACATGAGGTTTCTTGGAACATAGATCGCGATAGCATAGCTTATGTGGAGTCTCTGGCAAAATCATTGGCCGAATTACATCGTATTACAGCTGACGATGTGAGAAAGAGCAACTTGAAAATAATGACTCCAAGTGAATTGAGGACCGAAATAGCTGACCGTATCCACTTGGTGAAATCTGAGATAGGTATCAGCGAGCCGTTGGAAAACAGATACCGTAGATGGTTGGACAATGACCCTTTGTGGCCTGAATTCACTTGTTTCATCCATGGCGATCTCTATGCAGGGCATGTCTTAACCTCGAAGGAAGGTAAGACCTCTGGTATCATAGATTGGTCTACTGCGCATATGGGTGATCCTGCACTGGACTTTTCTGGTCACGTATCGGTTTTTGGAGAGGATAGCCTGAAGAGTTTGATAACGGAGTATGCTAAACAAGGCGGAACGATATGGGATAGGCTCTACGAACAATCTATAGAGAGGGCTGCTGCAGCTCCATTAGCATATGGCGCTTTTGCGGTAGAGTGCAACGACGATAATCATATCAATGCCGCCAGAGCAGCCTTAGGTATTGTTCAATAAAATGATGTGAGGATACTTTTTTAAATGCTAAAATAGGAGTTCGATTGGTGCCACTTAAGAGTATCATTGATTTCTATTTTAGCCAGTATCCTCCACTTTTAGGAGCTCCTCGAAACTCGATTTTATGATCATCTCTTAAGATTTTGAGCCACCGCTCTACTATCTTGACAGGAACTAATAGCTCGTTTACTAAAAATGGTGCACGCTTTCCTGGATTAGTTCTTATCTGATTAAATAGTAGATTTACTCCCTCACTTACTCCCTCATTAGATTCGAAAAGTAGCTTTGATGAGACAATAACTCGAAAACCGTGCTGGAAATTTTCAAAGACAGGGGGACGCAGACCATAGGATGCGAAGCCTTCTTGGATTCGTTTGATGCCTGACCCATATTTTTCAATAAAATGCGCTTCTTTGAACGTGGCAGATATCCTTTTATTGCGCGCCCATGGCGAGTAATCTTCACGAAGAAGCTGATCAATCGTTAAGTTATCAGCTAAACCACCTGGATTGAAAAACTCTATGGAATTGTAATACACCCTGATTATGGAATCGGCAAATTAATTTGGACTTGGGTGAAAAGGGCGTTTATTCTTCCTATTACGTTGTCGGCAGCGGGCCAAAAAGGAATACGTCCATGCCCATCGAGGTGAAACCGGCTGTGAGCGCGGGTTCAAGCATATAGCCCGACAGGCGCGTATCCTTGCCGATCACGACACGATGGCGGTGGTCACCGCGACGAAAGACACGGCCAGCCGCCATGCCGACGCGCAAGGCGGTTTCCGCCGTCATCGCGCCTTCGTTGGCTTTGCCACGAATACCGTCTGTGCCGAAATATTTGCGCACCATAAGGTCGATTATCCTGTCGTCGGGTCGCCCTCAAAGGGGACATGCCTGCTGAACCGCGAATATAGAGAAATATCCCGAATGTGCAGTTAACGAATTCTTGCGGTTTCTTTCAGCGCCGCCAATACCGCCAGCCCGTCGCGCAAGGGGCGCGGCTCGTGTGTGCGGATGAAGTCAGCTCCACCTGCGGCGGCGGCAAGCTCTGCAGCGAGTGTCGCGGCCCCGACATCCCCCGGACCACGGCCTGTGAGCGCGCGCAGAAAGGATTTGCGCGAAACAGACAGAAGCACCGGCAAATCGAAGCGCAGCCGCAATTCATCGAACCGCGCCAGCACCGAGAGCGAGGTTTCGGGAGCAGCCCCCAGAAAAAACCCCATGCCGGGATCAAGGACAAGGCGGTTGCGTTTGATACCGGCACCCGTCAGCGCCGCGATGCGCGCGTCAAAGAACGCCGCAATGTGATCCATGATGTCGCCAGCGGGTGCCTCGCGCCGATCTGCCTGCCCGTCTTGCACCGAATGCATAACGACGAGTTTGGCAGATGATTTCGCCAATTGCGGATAGAACGCAGCGTCTGGAAAACCGCGAATATCATTGAGATAGGCCACACCACGCGACAAGGCATAGGCTTGCGTCGCGGGTTGATAACTGTCGAGCGAGACGGGAATGCCATCTGCCTTGAGCGCGTCCAGCACCGGCGCGATACGCGCGATTTCTGTGTCGGACGAAACAGGCGCGGCGTCGGGATTGCTGGATGCCGGACCGAGGTCGATCACATCTGCCCCCTCGGCCATCAGCTTACGCGCCTGCGCAATGGCTGCGTCTGGCGCCAGATACCGGCCTCCATCGGAGAAACTGTCCGAGGTTATGTTGACGATGCCGAAAATGATGAGCGATTTATTCATGGGGGCTTCTATAATAATAATAATCGAGCATGAGTCTCATACGGATGCTCGGGTCGAAAGGGAATCCCCAGGCGAGTAACCTGTTTGCGGTGATCCATTAGCTGCAGGAGCAGAATAGCATACATCTGGAAGCAAAGCCAGGAAAGCGGCCTATGGAGCTGTGCGGCAGCGCTCAGTAGGCAATTTTTCAAAATATTGTTAAGCCTTTTCTGAGCATGGTATTTTTCATGGTATTACCAATTAGCAGGAAAATAAGCCATTGAATATAAAAGATAAAAATGTCTTGTTTACAATAGAGTGGGATATGTGGAGTCGATTAGTCCAATTTCTCGGTCAAAGCCCAAGGCCTTTTCGGCATTAACCAAGAGTCTGCTTAAGCACAATTTTCTGGTGGGTAATCATAACTTTTGCCTCATTTGTGATGGATTGATCTATCTTGATTCTACTGAATCGGATCATCGGATTGCCAAAGCCGTAGGTGGGCAAGGTGTTCTAGAGAATGGTCTGCTGGTTCATCCCATCTGTAATAGGATGAAATCAGATCTGAGCCTGGAAGAGATTAGAGCGGATTTGTTTGGTGAATTACTGTATTAATCAACAGAGCGATGAGCTCATTTTTGCAGAAGTATCAATGATTAATCACATGATTTAACTTTTGATACATTCAGCCAATATGGTTATTTTTAATTCAGTCCAGAATCACAACCAGAAACTAGCTGTAGTTTCTGAATGACCGTCAAGGTCCTTAGTTTCGCCCATAGATTCCCTCTGTGGGCTTTTTTTGATCAAAAATTGTATAGATGCTCTAAAATAAACCTTTTAGCATTTCATAAGCAATTAGGATTAAGGCTGAGACCATCAGCACAACAAAAATGAGTTCCACTCTAGTTAACAACTTAGTTCCATTTACTTTTCACTTAATTTATATAGCAGTTAACTCGTAGCATAAATGACATAACATGACATGGAAAATAATCAAAAAGACAGAATTTGGATTTTGATCAGATCTGCATGTTTACATGCTTCTACAGCAGCTTTGAATGTTTCACTTAACCTTTAAACTTTTCTTAAAACTAAATATATTTACATATACATTCTAAAATTTGATAGAATTTATTAAAACTTTAGATTCTAAGTGTAAATAATGAGAAGCGCTAATATTCGACGTGATGGCTACTTAAAATTTCTGAATACATGGCAAGACCGTGATGTCATTAAAGTGCTTTCGGGTGTACGTCGCTCTGGAAAATCCACCTTATTGGCGATGTTTCAACAAGACCTAAAAGCACAGGGCGTACAAGCCGAAAACATCATTGCCATCAACTTCGAATTTATGGAATTTGAAGAACTCACCGATTACCGTAAACTACATGATTATGTATTATCCAAAGTTGATAAAAGTAAAAAAAACTATGTTTTTTTAGATGAAATTCAACATGTTACAAATTTTGAGAAAGTAGTCGACTCTTTATATGTTCGGGATTATATCGATTTATATATTACAGGCTCAAATGCATTCTTTCTAAGTGGAGAACTTGCGACTTTACTTACAGGACGCTATATAGAGCAACATGTTTTACCCCTTTCATTCCAAGAATTTAAACAGTGGCATATTGAAAATAATCCGATCATCCAACAATTATCAAATCGTGATTTGTATGCCATGTATACGCGCAGTAGTTTCCCTTATACGCTTGCCATGACTAGCCAGCAGGAAACTTATGATTACTTGCAAGCGGTCTATGCCAGTGTAATGTTTAAAGATGTTATTCCACGTTTGAATACTGCCGATATTAACTCTCTCGAGCGTGTCACAAGATATTTGGCAAGCGTGACAGGCTCAGCTATTTCCATCAATAAAATTAAAAATACCTTTGTTTCAAGTGGGGTTAAAATTTCATTTGAAACAGTAAAACGCTATATTCAGGGCTTACAGGACAGTTTGTTATTTTATAGTGCCGCACAATTTAAAGTACGCGGGCGTGAGTTATTACAATCCTCTGAAAAATACTATTTAGTTGATGTCGGATTGCGCCGGATTATGTTGCCTGATGCTAATGCTGATCAAGGTCATATCTTAGAAAATGTGATTTATCTTGAGCTTGTCAGACGAGGTTATACGGTCTATGTAGGGCGGGTTGATGAATATGAAATTGATTTTGTTGCTGTCGATACTTTACAGAATTTAACTTATTATCAGGTGGCATTAGAAACGCTCAATGAGGAGACACTCAGCCGAGAGTTACGTCCATTACAGAAAATTTCTGATTCGTATCCCAAGTATTTGCTTACATTAGACACGATAGGGACTGAAGCGAATTATAATGGTATTGTAAAAATGAGTGCTCTCGATTGGTTGCTATCTGAAAATAAGTAAAGTTGAGGGTAGACATGGATACTATTATTTATTAATTAAAACTCAAAGACTTTTCAGCATTAACCAAGAGTGTGATCAAGCATAATTTCTGCTCCAATTGTGATGGATCGATTTACCTCGACTCGATTGAGTCAGACTATCATGATTGAGCCAGAGTCGCTTACTGAAAGTAGCGAGAATTGCGCTGGAGTTTCTGAAGGATATTAATTCCTTAGTTTGCCCATTCATCCATCTGGGCATTTTTTTTTTGATTAAAATACAATGCGGTTCTTGCTAAAAAATGACGGCACCCACCATAAAACACAATATTCCAAAAATAATCCAAGGCCATATCTTTGCCTTCGGTTGTTCTAAATTCTGAGGATTATATTCCGTGTGTTCTAGCGATGTCGGTTGTGGAACACGGGTCTTTTTAGAGTAAGGTTGGTGTTTAGAGTAAGATAGTCCCGTACCTGGAATGCCGACACTGGTTCGCGTACCTTTTTTCCCAATATTTAGAGAAGCACCAGGTTTGCCAATGCTGGCACTGCTGATGCCTTTATGGGTCAGATTAATTTTAAAACCCGGGAATAATTTAATACTTTTACGAAATCTAAAACCCATATTTCTCTCATTCTAAAACTTAGCTCAATTCACGCGCTATACCAGGATCCATGATCTGCTAGAGATCGTACTTTGACGGCTATCATCAGGATACTAGTATATTTTTTATCTGATGATTGCAATACTACCTTTAAATACCGTCAAAAATATTTACTGTATATTTGCTGTAGGGTAATCTTAAAGCTGCTATTTATTGACTGATTGGTATATGACGACAGATAAGCATGAAGTGCTTCTTCGAATGCGAGCCATCGAGTTGCTTGCTTACTGGGAAGGTCGTTTGGTTACCAATCGTTTGATGAGCTGGTTTGGGCTCAGTCGACAGCAGGCTTCTGCGGATATCAAGCGTTACAATACGCTGTATAACCCCGATGCCTTGATTCATGACCCCTCCGTCAAGGGTTATGTGCCTAAGGCCAGCTTCCAGCCTGTACTGACTACAGCGCATATCAATGAATATCTCAATATGCTCTCGGGCTTGGTCAGTGAATCGCATGCCCTTATTGCGATGCCAGAACCGAATCTTACAGCAGTTCAATTACCTGATCGCAGTGTACGTCCTGAAGTGATTCGGGAAGTTTTGCGTGCCTGCCGCAACCAAAGTACTTTAAAAATGATTTATGCCTCGATGCAGAATCCGCAGTGGCATGAACGCATCATTTCCCCACACACCCTGGTGTATACCGGTTTTCGCTGGCATGTCCGTGCCTATTGCCATCAGAGCAAGCAGTTTAAGGACTTTTTACTCTCCAGAATTGATCGCACACCTGTTGTGATGGCGATTGAGTCAGTAGGCCCTGCTCAGGATCAGCAATGGCATGAAGAAATTGTACTGACGCTGATCCCTAATCCAAAATTGAACTCATCACAACAAGCGCTGGTCGAAAAAGACTTCGGCATGCCTGATGGCAGATTACAGATTCCGGTGAAAAAAGCCCTGGCTCACTATACTTTGCAGCGATATCAGGCCGCGATCACGCTGGCTGAGGCGGATGATGCCTTGAAATATCCCTTGGTACTACAACGCTCAGATATCGAAAAGCTGTCGTCTTACCTGTTTGATCAGGCGTCATAGGAGATTGGCTATGTTAGAACAATTTCATTATGACAGTGACCTGATTGGCGGTTCCCTGATGGTGCGTGAAAGCCGGCTGATCGCGGATCTGTTATTACGAGAAGCGACTCCAGAACAATGGCATCAGGCCATTCAGATTGACAATATTCTGCAAAAAAGAACGCCTGCTTCAGCCCAACGTAACGCCACTGCCATTCGTAAGCGTCTTGAGCGCTTAGAGCCTGATTTCTGGAAAGCTTTGCGGGATGGGGATGATGAGCTGGCGACTCAGGTGGCTTTTTGTGGGGCACTGGAACGCAACCTGTTGCTGCTTGAGTTTATGGAAACGGTGATGAGGGATGCCTATATCTCCCAGGCGCAATACTTGGACAGTTATATCTGGTCAGATTTTTTGGATGAACGCTCACAACGTGATCCGGATATCTGTGATTGGAAAGAGTCCAGCAAGAAAAAAATGGGGCAGGTGGTGTTTCGCATGCTGGCAGAAGCCGGTTATTTAAAAAGTACCCGTAAGCTGGAGTTGCAGCGCGTGATCGTCAGAGCAGAGCTGCGTAGCCTGTTGGAAGAACATTATAAACAACGCATTAAAAGATCTATGGAAGTGTCGGTATGGACGCGTTAGTTGTAGAGGGGCAGCAATGAGTCAAACAATACATGAGCGTCTGAACCAGATTCCAGAGCGAATACTTTCAACCGAGTTTCTCACTGGACAAGGATTGGGCAATGAAATTGGCTTCTGGATTTTTGATTATGCACCTGAAGATGAGTTGAAGGTGCGCGAATATCTGCATTTTCTAGACGGGATGCTGGAGAAAAAACACAGTCAGCTGAAGGTGGTGAATATCAACCTGCTGCAAGCCGTGGTGGATTATCTGTCTGAGCGTAACTTCATCGATAAAGCCATTCAAATGCAAAAAGCCAAAGGCGATGAGGCGCTGCTCAAAGCGCTGAAAGGCCCACTGCATATGGATAAGTTCGCGCCCTATCTGGTGAGTAAATATGCCACCAATGCACAAGATATTGTGTTGATGACTGGGGTAGGGTCGGTTTGGCCACTGTTACGTGCCCATCACTTATTGAACAGTTTGCATTCGTTACTGGGGCATAAGCCAGTGGTGCTGTTTTACCCAGGTTATTACGACGGTCAAGCGATGAGTTTATTTGGAAAAATTCCAAGCAATAATTACTACAGAGCATTCAGATTAGTGCCTTAACACGGCAAATAGAAATAAGAATTCGGGGGAATGGATTGAGATGAACATTAAAGAACTTTTTTATAAGCCATTAGATCGTGCGATTAACGGGGTCGTAAAAGCAGACCAGAATGACAATACTACGGTTTATCAGGAACTCGATGAGTATGTGGTCACCAATGAACTGGAAAAGCATTTTCGGGACTTTTTCCAGTCTTATGGCACAGACCTGAGCGATCCTTCGATTGCCAACCGTGTCGGCGTATGGATTTCAGGCTTCTTTGGTTCAGGTAAATCACATTTCCTGAAAACCTTGTCGTATATTCTGGCCAATAAAGTGGTACGTGATGCGCAAGGTAACGAGCGTAGCGCCGCAGAATTCTTTGATGAAACTAAAATCCGCGATGCATTTATCCGTGCCGATATTGGCAAGGCCGTTAGCCATCATGCCGATGTCATCCTGTTTAACATTGACAGTAAAGCCAGTTCCAATGACGATGGCAATCCGATCCTGAATGTGTTTTTACGTGTGTTTAACGAGTATCAGGGTTTTAGTGCTGACCATCCACATATTGCCCATATGGAACGTCACCTGAGCCAGAAAGGGGTGTATGAACGCTTTAAACAGGCGTTTGAGGAATCCAGCGGCATGTCTTGGCTAGAAGAACGTGACGGATATCAGTTCTATCAGGATGATGTCGAAACTGCGATTTCTCAGGCACTGAATCTATCAGCAGAAGCTGCACACAAGTGGTTTGAGGATTCTGAGCAGACCTTTAGTGTTTCGGTTGAAAACTTCTGTCAGTGGGTGAAAGAATACCTGGACAGCAAAGGACCCCAGCAACGCATGTTGTTCTTGGTCGATGAAGTGGGGCAGTTTATTGGCAGCGATACCCGCTTGATGCTGACATTGCAAACCATTACTGAAAACCTGGGTACGATCTGTAAAGGCCGCGCTTGGATTATCGTCACCTCACAGGCAGACATCGATGCTGTTTTAGGTGAGATGTCTTCTTCCAAAGCCAATGACTTCTCCAAGATTGCTGGTCGTTTTAAAACCCGGTTATCACTGTCCAGTTCCAATACCGATGAAGTCATCCAGAAACGTTTATTACGTAAAACCCCAGAAGCAGAAGCATTGCTCAGATCAGTGTTTGAGCAAAAGGGCGATATCTTAAAAAATCAGATTACCTTTGACCGTTCAGGCCCAACCCTAAAGAACTATGAGGGGCCAGACAGCTTTATCCATAACGGCTTTGTTGCACAAACCTAGCATCAAAAGCTTATTCAGCAATATAATTTCAAAATGAATAAGCCTGCCTCTAAAATCTACCGTACAACCAATTGGTCATCCTATAACCGAGCCTTAATTAACCGAG
>NZ_VOYW01000053.1:0-15350 GCF_013420085.1 Acinetobacter sp. YH12027 | reverse complement strand
TTCAGTTTAAAATCAATAGTACATATAGTGTACCAATCTTGGCTCATCAATTACTGACAAAAATTTGCTCAAATAAACTTCGAGTAATTTCTACCATCAATCAATGAAAATAATTTCGATCAATCAATCAGTAAAAATCCACACAAGTTGTTCTTCATAATCTCTTAATGATCTTCTTGTTGGTTCGTCACCAGCAAGCTAGGTCGGCTATATTACGCTTTATTTCTAAAGAGTCAACCGGTAATTCAAATTATTTTTAAACTTCCCTTCTAAAACCCAACTCAATCAATTCAACCAAGTCATTGTTTTATCAGAAGTTTTAATCTTCATCACCGCCGATGGATGTGCATTCTACAGCATTTCACATCCGTTGCAACACCCTTTTTCATTTATTTTTAGTTTTTCATTACGTTTGTTTATTTATTCTACTAAATCAGTATTTTTTACTTAAAAAAGAGTTTTTAGCGTACAGAAAGCATGCAATACGCCATAGGCACCCATAAGATAAACATTAAAACTGGCATAACACCGTGCACTTCTTCAGGCTTTCTATACAACCACTGAATAAATGGAATGACGATACCAAATAATGTCGCCATTAATAGCACATCAACGAATCCACCTTTCAGCAGTAGCCACAGCAATACTGGCACACTCATCACCAAGCCAATTATCAATAAAACACAGTTTATGTGCGTTTTATTCATGCTTTGGTACGGCATCAACTCCAAAAAGGTAAAGGCTGGGATTTTGCAACGTGGGGGGTGCCGATCAATCAATTTGACTTAGCGATGACCAATCTTGCCTTTAGCAGTGTGGTACTTTTGGGCATTCGCGCTTTAGGGATTTTCCCATCAAAACAAGAAACTGAAAGCTTTTTGCATTTTTGGCGCTATGTCGGCTGGTTGATGGGTATTGATGAAAAATGGTTAATTGAAAAAGAATCTGACGGTTGGAAACTGCTGTATTGGATGCAATTTGTACACCCCCAATCCGATGCAAGCAGTATGGCTCTCGGCGCCAGTCTCTCTAAAGAACCCTTTGAAAGACAATACAAATACCTCCAACCATTTCAGCAAAAACTGGCTTATCGACAACATCTGGAGTTGACACAATTTTTTATTGGCAAAAAACGCATGCATAAATTAGGGCTCAAACCCCAGTCCGCCGCATGGTTTGCCTATTATTTATTGGCTAGAAATCTCGTCCTATATTCAGGTGCTAAGCATGTTCCGAGTTTAAATCAAAAATTACAGCAAAAAGGCCGTGCGATTCAAAAACTCGGTTTAGCACTGTATCAAAGTAAGGCCAAACAACTGGCGAGTATGCACCAATAAAAAAAGCAGAGCGATCGCTCTGCTTTTTGGATGACAAATATCAAGATTTAGAATTTCATCGAAATACGTGCCCAATAATTGCGACCAATATTATTAAACTGTTGATCGGTCGCTAAACCTGTCCCTGCATCACCTAGTTTATTCAAATGTTCGGTATAGGTTTTATTCAGGAGATTATCCACACCCACAGATACATCTACACCCTCATTAATATGATAAGTACCATTTAAAGACAGTGTGCCAAAACCTGCACTTTCTTTCAGGTCATAGCCCACGATATTGCCTTGGTGCGCACTGATACGATTTTGTCCATCAACCACACGCCAAAACGCTCCCAAAGTATAATTATCTTGGATATAACGTAAGTTGATCCGTGCTTCTAAAGGTGAGATTTGTGGTAATGGCGTATTATCCGTGGTGTTTTCCCCCCACGCATACATTGCGCTGACATCTGCTTGGATCGCATCTGTAAATTGATAGCCAATCCCAGCTTCTGCACCTGCAATGGTTGCATCGATATTTCGACTATGCGCTTCCATACCCTTCATCATTCCTGTTCCAGGCTTATAACTCGTTAAAATATAATCATTCACCAAACCAGCATAAGCCGACACCCAAGAATTCAAAGCACCATGTTGATGTTGATAGCCCATATCTAACTGAAGCGTTTTTTCCGTATCAATATGATTGAATGTATTGATATCACCATTTCCTGATTTTGGGCTAAATAATTCCCAATAATCTGGCATACGTTCTACATAGCCTAAACCAATATAGGTTTTACCATCATCATGTTCAGGATGTGTATTTTCAAAACGGATAAAGCCACTTGTTAAGGTTTTATCCAATTTACGGTTATAACCTTGATCAATTGAATCTTGTCGTTCATCTTTCACATCGACTTGATCAAACCGAACACCTGAAACCAAACTGTTTTGATCATCAAAATGATAGGTTAATTCACCAAAACCACCATAAGACTGATATTTCATGTCTGTCATACGTGGCTGGTCTTGATAAACAATATGATTTTTTGAATCTGTTTTACGAATACTATGTTGGTTATTTTGGCTGTCGATACCCGTAATAAATTGAAGACTATCCCATTCATGGGTTACGGCCATACGAGCGTTTAATGTTTTACGAGCAACATTAGTCGCCATTTTCATCATTGGTTCAGGACGTAAACTATAGTTATCCATGACATGATCATTAAAGCTATAGTTCACTTGTGCTTCAATTTTCTTAATCACCTCAGTGACATTCTTTTTCTCGACTCGAAGCCCCAAGCTTTCGCGGGCAAATTGTGAACCATCCATCATTCGGCCCGCGTACACCGCCTCACCATCGGCTTTACCTCCAGTAAGTTCTACCCATGTATCTTCGTTTGGCGTCCAACCGAGTGCCAAATCTGTATTCCAACGCTCCCAGTCTGACGGCACAGTATTACCATCTCCATCTTGGTAGCTGTCTGCAACAGAACGGCTAGCATTTAAACGGACATATTTATGCTCATCCCCCATGGCCGCCTCGACATTATGATCTAAACGACCATAAGAGCCGATCATCACACTGACTTGACCACGGTAGTTTTTATCAGCATCGAATTGTTCAGGTTTGCGTTCAAATAAGACTGTTGCAGCAGAACCTGTATTGGCATATTGAACCGTTTGAGGTCCTTTAATCACTGAAATACGATCATAGCTTTCAGGTGAAATATAAGACGTCGGCGAATCCATACGACTTGGACACGCCCCGAGATTTTCTGTGCCATCGGTTAAAATTTTAATGCGTGAACCAAACATGCCACGGAAGGTGACATCGCCATTGGTTCCTGCGCCACTTTTCACTGCACTAAAACCCACAATGCTTTTTAAATAATCGGCCCCATCACTGGCAGGTATCGGTTGAATCGGCTGTTTTGGATTGGCACGGACAATTAAACCATTGGCATCATTCCCTTGATGTGATGTCACCACAATCGGTGCCAAAGTCTGTACTGCATTGGTTTCCGTCATCTCTACGGGCATCTCGTCAGCCATCACAGAAGTTGAATAGCAGGCAATACAAATTGCAGCCGCAAGAGGCTGTAGAAAAAATTTAGGCTGAGCCATGTTTATCTCACAAAATACATAAATAAAGGCGTACCTGAGTCCTCAAAGACCCAAGTTTAAAAAAACGTCGGATTTATGCAGCGAGTGGTGGGGCTCGACCTTGCGGAAGTAAAAAGAGTTGTTGAAGAACAAACCAGACATGCTTGAAAGCTTTTTGAAAAGCAATTAAACGAACTTGAATTCGATCAAGCACTTCTTTCACATCAAGTTCAGGGGGCAAAACCAAATTGCCATAGACCGTACAATACTGACATTGATGACTGGTATCATGTTCATGGGCAGTATGATCGACTTGAACCTGCTCAGCGTGAGCGGAAGATGAATGGTGTGAATGTGCGGTATGTTCAGCATGAACATTGGGAAGTAAAAGTGCACGCGTAATGGTTTCGCAGACCGGAGCAACTTGATATTGCTTGGGCAACAATGGCTGTAAAAAAACAGCAATCTGCAAAAAAACGGCTGCAAAGGACAGCAGCACTCCACTACGAAACAATACAGGCAAACCCTAACATTTGTCTGACGCAAGTATAACAAAGCCCAATCGAAATTGGGCTTGTCTCAGGTATTTTTTAACCGCGATCAATTAACGTTTAACTGCGACTTTATCTTTTTGACGTTGGCGAACCAACTTTTCCACTTTGTCACGTGCACGTTGACGTTTCAAAGGCGATAGATAGTCGACGAATAACTTACCATTTAAGTGATCCATTTCATGTTGGATACAAACTGCGAGAAGTCCGTCCGCTTCCACTTCAAATGATTGACCTTCAAGGTTAATTGCCTGAATTTTTACACGTGACGGGCGCTCAACTTTATCGTATATTTGAGGCACTGATAAACAGCCTTCTTCATAGGGCTGCGTCTCTTGCGTCAATGGCGTAATTTTGGGGTTAATAAACACCATGGGTTGATCTTTTTCTTCAGATAAATCCATGACTATCAGCTGAATATGGTGATCTACCTGTGTTGCTGCCAGGCCAATTCCCGGTGCTTCATACATAGTTTCAAACATGTCGGCTGCTAACTGACGAATTTCATCAGTAACTTCTTCGACTGGTTTTGCAATGGTACGAAGACGGGGATCGGGGAAACTTAAAATAGGTAATAAGGCCATACGACGTCCTCACTTATGCCATTGATCAAAAAACAAAATGAAGGAATGCTTCATCAAAAAATTGTGTGTAATATCGTTATTATAACGCAGTTACATACATAATTTTAGGAATTATGATAATGAAAAAGGTTTTGAAGGGCATGCCAACTTTTAGTGCCTTGGGGTTTAAAAAACAATTATTGGCACTTACAGTCTGTGTAAGTGTGGGGATGGGAATGGTCAGTGTTGCAGAAGCTGCCCCTGCTCGTAACGTCAATCCACCGTCATTGAAGGCAGGTGCCCCTCAAGTTTATGTGGTGAAAAAAGGCGATACGTTGTGGGATATTTCCAAGCGTTTCTTAA
Source organism: Acinetobacter sp. YH12027 (assembly GCF_013420085.1). Classification (NCBI taxonomy): domain Bacteria; kingdom Pseudomonadati; phylum Pseudomonadota; class Gammaproteobacteria; order Moraxellales; family Moraxellaceae; genus Acinetobacter; species Acinetobacter sp. YH12027. The sequence continues at coordinate 10,443 of NZ_VOYW01000053.1, read as the reverse complement.
AAAATCCCGTGCGCTGGCCTGAAATCTGGGCGAGCAATAAACACGTGAAAAATCCGCACTGGATTTTCCCAGGTGACCGCCTATTAATGTGTACCTACAATGGCCGCCCAATCATCGGTAAGGATGAAGGTGATGGCTGTGAAGGTATTATTCGTCGCTATACAGGTGGCACTAAACTTCAACCACAAGTTCGTGTTGAATCCCTCAACAGTGCGATTCCGGTTATCCCATTAGAATATATTAAGCAATGGCTTGAGCGCAGCATGATTGTTGCCGCTGATTCTGTTGAAGGCACACCTTACATTTTAGGTACAGCTGATCAACGTGTATTGGCAGCCAAAGGCCAAACAGTTTATGCACGCGGCCAAGGCATGCAAGTCGGTCAACGATATGCTGTTTACCGTGAAGGCGAACCGTACATCTTTACCGATGCAAACGGCAAAAAATACAACGCAGGTTTAGAACTGACTCAAGTCGCTTCAGGTGTTGCCGTTCGTGGTGAAAATGACATTACCACTTTAGAACTGACCGATACTTATAATGCCGAAGTTCGTCGTGGCGATCGTGTTCTTCCTGAATATGACCCAATGCTGCCAACGCTGTTCTATCCAACCAATGCAGAAAATGTCACTGCTGGCGGTAGTATTGTTCGTGTCATGGGCTCGATTGGTACTGCAGCGGTTCACAGTGTGGTGACGATCGACCGTGGTAGCTTGCAAGGCGTTCAATCTGGTCAAGTCTTTAGCGTGAACCAAAAAGGTGAAATCGTGACTGATCCGAAAACCAAAGAACGTGTTCAACTTCCAGGACAACGTATTGGCAACATCATGGTATTCAAAACATTTGATAACTTAAGCTATGCTTATGTACTTGAAAGCGAATTACCAATCAAAGTGGGTGCAACGATTCAGCCACCACTGATGGATGACTAAGACCAAATCCATAAAAATGAGGCTGTATACAGCCTCATTTTTATTATCCAACAACGATATCACTAATAATTTTAACCCATAAAAAGAAGACATATTCAAAGGTCTCATTATGCTCAACTCATTGACTGACTTGCATTTAGATTACATTCGCCTGTGGTTTGTGGTGCAACACTCACTTCGTAGTTTCTATAAAATTCAGCAGCACTATCCTGCCCTACACTACGCCCTTAAGCCTAATCAAATCACCACATGGCAAAAATTAGGACTGCATAAAAATCATTTAAAGCGCTTTGAAGAATTTCATAGTCCAAGTGGACAGCTTAGCTTTGAAAAATGTCTCAAGGATATTGAACAATACGGTGACTTTGTACTGATTCCTGAAGATATAAACTATCCACAACAGCTTTTACCTTATAGCGACAAGCCGCCCATTCTATTTGGGCAAGGTAATGCCCAAGCCTTAATGCAACCCCAAATTGCGATTGTGGGTAGCCGCAAACCCAGTCCCCAAGGTCGGCAAATTGCTTATGATTTTGCTTATTATCTGAGTGAGCAAGGGTTCTATATCAATAGCGGTTTAGCACAAGGAATTGATGAAGCGGCACATCGCGCTGCCATACAACACCACAGAACCATTGCCGTGATGGGCACAGGTTTAGATCAAACTTATCCGACCGCACATCAGCGTTTAAGACAAGAGATCATCCAGCATGGGGGAACTGTAATCAGTGAGTTTCTTCCACACACTCCACCCCTGCAACACCATTTTCCACATCGAAATCGTATCGTCAGTGGGCTCAGCCTTGGTGTCATCGTGGCGGAAGCGGCATTAAAAAGTGGTTCACTGATCACAGCTCAACGCGCTGCCGAACAAGGCAAATCTATTTTTGCCATCCCAGGCCATATTTATAGTGAGTCACATCAAGGTTGCCATCAACTCATACGCGAAGGTGCAATTTTGATTGATCATCCACAACAGGTCATTGAAGACTTGGCATTGGCTACACAATGGCAATCGCAGGCTGCCGAAACCTTAACAAACACCGAAATAGCGACACCCGAAACAGCAACACCGGACACCCCTCCACCCGAACCTATCCCAGAACATTTAATTGCGCTGTATCGGCAGCTTGATTGGGTCGGCCAAAGCCTTGATCAATTGTCCATTCAACTCAAAATTGATACCGCGACATTGACCAGTCAACTGATGGAATTAGAGTTAATGGGCTATGCCACACAACAAGCCGGACACTACTTACGTTGTCGAATGGGTAAATTAGGTTCACAATAGTCCTTTGTCGAATCAGATAAGGTCTATAGAAATGATTACCACCTCTGTTGCAGAAGCAGCTTCCTGTCTTAAAAAAGGTCAGGTTCTCGCATATCCTACAGAGGCTGTTTGGGGATTGGGCTGTGATCCCTACAATGAGCAAGCCTTTCTCGAAATTTTGCACTTAAAACAACGTCCCATTGAAAAAGGTGTGATTTTATTGGCGGCCAATGTCGCTCAAGTTGAACACCTGCTCCAAGGCTTAACAGAAGATATGCGTCAGCAAGTCATTGCGACCTGGACCAACCGTAAACCCAATGAACGTGCAACCACATGGTTATTACCGGCTGGCGACCATATTCCAACATGGATTAAAGGCAATCATCCAAAAGTCGCAGTCCGTGTGACGACCCACTCTTTATGTGTGGCTTTATGCCAAGCTTTTAATGGCTTTATTGTGTCTACCAGTGCCAATCCTGCGGGATTAACCCCTGCACGCTCCTTACAAGAAGCCAATCAGTATTTTGCAAATGAACTCAATTACTTAAATGGTGATCTCGGTCTAAGCCAAGAACCAAGCAAAATTATTGATGCTGAAACAGGTGAAATCATCCGCGCATAAGCTCGGATGCCTGTCTACACCTGCCTTTTAGAAAATACAAACAAAAAAAAGCTCAGCCATATAGGGATGGCTGAGCATAAAAAAGGATGTGTATAAAATCACATCCAGAGGGTCTTGCAATCTCTGGGTAAATATCAAGTAATTATTAAGAATTACTTCCTCATTTACGATGAAAGTATTATGTAATATTTTTTTAAATTTAACAAATATATTTTTTATATAAATAAAACTACTGATAAGCACTTTATTTCTGATTTTATAACTACTTAGTCAAAATATGTATCTATTTTTGATTGATTTTTAAGACGAGCATTTGTTTTTTAATTTAGTTTTACACTCAAAAATTCATTTTCAAAAGATTTACTCTATAAAAAAATAAGTTTGTTTGCTTATTTTTTAATCAATACTTCTCATAAATTTTCAACTTTTTACTGGATTTACTTACGCTGCGCCAAGATCACCCCAGTAATCGCCATCACTGTGCCCACGGTATGATAAAACATCCACTGCTCAGCCAACCAGAAATAGGCAATGATCGCAGTAAATACCGGCATCAAATTCATAAAAACACTGGTGCGATTCGGGCCGAGATGTTGCACAGCCAACATCCATACCAACGGTGCAATCAGTGATGGAAAAATTGCCGCATAAAATACACTTGGCGCATTGGCAGGATTAATCGCATCAATGCCTAAATACAACACGAATGGCAAGTGATATAAAACGGCAAAGAAAATTTGTACATATAAGCTCAACAGTAGCGGAAGTTTCAGTTGCCATTTTTTTAAAAACACCCCATAAAAGGCATAGAAGAACACTGCGAAGATCATGAGGATATCGCCGAAATGCCCGCCCATATTCAGTAATTGACTGAAATCTCCTTGCGCAATGACAAACAATAGCCCTGTAAATGAAATCGCACAGCCCAAGATGGCATAGCGGTTGGGCACATCTTTCAGTATGAAAAATGCAACTGCAATCGTAAAAACGGGGATAAAGGCATTGATGATGCCCATATTGGTCGCCGTCGTATAATGTGCAGCGGTATAGCCCAAGCCTTGATATAACACCATGCCAAAAGCACTCAGCACAGCTAATTGCTGCCAATGCTGTTTGATGAGCTGCCTTTGCTGCCAAACAGTTTTCAGCATAAAGGGGGTTAAGATCAAAAATGCGATAAACCATCGATAAAAACTAATACTGACCGGTGAAATATAATCCGTCACATAGCGGGTGACCGTAATATTCAAGGACCATATAAATACCGCGATCAGAGGCAAACAAATTGCAAATTTCGCCCAACGCGCTTGAAGCAACATGTCTGACTCCTCAATATATCGTGCAAAGATTGGTCTAGGTATTTTGAGTGATGTCTGTTTTAATTGAAATACATGATTTCAGACATTTATATTGTAGTTCAGACATCGACTCTTAGGCTTATATGACATCAGCACCGATTGAACAACAGATCGAGCTTTTTGAAGCGCACTACACCACATTAAATACGGTCTATCCGCACAGTTGCCTTTGGGGTGATTTTAATTTTTGTCTCGATGGTATTTTCGAGTATGAGATACAAGGACAACACCATCTCTCACCTGCCAGTTATGGGGTGTGGATTCCCCCTCATACGGAACATTGCTCGGTCGCGATTGATGAGCAACCTATTCATTATGTGGCAATCCGACTGGCACCTGATCTCTGCATAGATTTTCCCCAAGCAGACGGAAGTATTTAGCATCCAGCCTTTCTTTCGTTTGTTGGTGCAAGAAATTTTGGCCTTTCCTACAGAGCAACATACCACACCACCCTATCGACACCTGCTACAGGTCTTATTCGACCAGTTAAAAACTGCGCCCAAACATCAACATTATTTACCGCAAAGCCATGATGCGGTGTTAAAGCCGATCTTGGCGCAGCTCGCAGATGTAGATCATTTTAGTTTGAGCCTACAACGATGCTTATCCAATGTCGGTTTGAGTGAGCGTCAGTTATTGCGGCTGAGTCAGAACGAACTGCAAATGAGTCTTTCTGAATGGCGAAACCGTGCAAAAATTATTTATGCCATTCAACAACTCCGTGCTGGTCAGTCTATTAAAGCTCTCAGCTATGAATTGGGCTATCAACACAGCTCAAGCTTTATTGAGTTTTTTAAACGCTATACAGGAAAAACCCCAAACCAACACCGTGCCACTAGTTAAATGCCAAGCACTCAAGCAAGCCTCAGCTCGAATTCTGCAAACTACTACAAAAATTATGCGAAAATCCTATCGATAAAAGCTTGCTGTTCACCAGATTTCCCTTTAAAACAAGGATGAAAGGCACAACTTCAATTAGGAACGAATATGTCAGCTTCAGTTTACGATATCCCGGTAAAAACCATCCAAGGTGATGACACCACACTCAATCAATACCAAGGCAAGGTTTTATTATTGGTCAATGTGGCCTCTAAATGTGGGCTAACACCGCAATATGAAGGCCTAGAAAAACTCTATACAGAGAAGAAATCACAAGGTTTTGAAGTCTTAGGTTTTCCTGCCAATAACTTTTTAGAACAAGAACCTGGTTCTGAAGCTGAAATTCAAGAATTTTGCTCAATCAACTACAAGGTTGATTTCCCACTTTTTGCAAAAATTTCTGTGGCAGGCGCGGATAAACACCCACTTTATCAAACCTTAACCCAAGCCATCCCTGAACGCATTGGTGAAGGCCCATGGTGGGATGATTTAGTTGAATACGGTTTAACTCCAAATCCTAAGCCTGAAGTTTTATGGAATTTTGAAAAATTCCTCGTGAATAAACAAGGCGACGTTGTGGCACGATTTGCACCTGACATCAAGGCAGATGATGCTCGTATTGTCGATGCCATTAACGCTGAATTAGCCAAATAATTCGACAATATCTCAATCTCTCAGTTAAGATTATTGTGATTTTAACTGAGATTAATCATTTTAAATTATCACAATAATATTTAATAATTATCACATATTGATAATTTACACATTTCACCCATTGTTTTAATATTTCATATACACATTGTTCAAAGCTTCCCTGTAAATACTCATTATGATGAGTCTTATCAATTCACATCCAGCAGTAAACAGGTGAACTTAAAATACATTAATGAAAGCTATCGTTTTATCTATTTTTTGACAGCACGTGTATCTGCGCTAACAATAGATGCACGGCAAAATACTCAAAAGGCGAAAACCCAACAGCACACTAAACAATACACACGGGGTAAAAACCAAAGCCAGAACAAGAAAAAAGCGGTAAATCCATCACATACCTGGCGTTCTGGACGAAAAGTATCTTCTGAATACCGTGGTCATCGCTACAAAGGTGACCACAACAAATATAAAAAATTGTCTAAATCAGGCAAAAACCAACAATGGATTAAAGTGAATGGCGACTACATTTTAATGAATGCCGTCAGCCACGCCATTATCAAAATCATTGCGGGTTAAACCCACCAAAACATCAAAAGAGGGCAAATGCCCTCTTTTTTTTTGTTCAAGCGATTATTTTGTTATTGCTTTGCAACAATCTATTTTTAATCCACATTCTGCCCCTATATTCAAAGCATAGACTTAACACATAGTGATGATTGAATGAAAAAGCTAGTGCAGAATGCCCTTCTCCCTTTTGCCATTTTTAGTGGTGTTTTGGTGCTGATTGGCTGTGAACCTGCCACAGCACCGCAACAGGAACAAGAAATCGCAGCAGAAAATGATCGCCCTGCAACAACATCAACAAACGAAGATCAATCTGCGACACAAAGTCAGGCGACCGATCAAAGCCAATTAAAAAGCGGCAATATGTTTTATATCGTTCGCGATGTGGCGGATATGCAACTTAAAGCCGGCAATTATGTTGAACAACTCAAACAAACGCAGGTCGATTTAGAAGCCGCAGTCAGCAACCAAGATCATCTCCAATTGCAAAAAGCGGCAACCCAGCTGCAACAGCAGCTCAAAGGTTTCAATCAAGCTTTGAATGATTTAAATCTAAAAAGCACTGAAATTAATGATATTCGCAGCAATTTACAGGCAGCGAATCAGCAAGTATTGGCCTCACCTTTTCTCAATGGACAAGTCGATTTAAGCAAAGTTGATTTTCAGAAAATTCAAAATCAAATGGGCAATATTCAAGCTGAAATGCTTAAATTGGCAGGTATGTTGATCCAAGATCAAGCTGGAAAAAGCTCATCTACTGCACCCACTGAAACTGAATAAATAGCGAAATCTAGCATTTCCATTGCATTCCACCTGTTTTAAATCAAAAAAGCGTTAGACCTTGAGCTAACGCTTTTTTTCTTACAGTTCCGCTATAGAACACGACTGTTTTTCCTTTTAGATTAATGCTTAATAATAAAGCCAATGATGGAACAGTTATGTCAAACGCTGTGATTTATAACATTACACCCATTACCTTTCGTTTAGATTTAAAAGATCCTTTCTTATTTACTGCCCATCATATTGATCATTTTCCTGCTGCAAATGCTGATATGGGGCCAAAAACAGCCGCAGAAAAAGATGAATTCAATATGTACTATGGCGATGTGGTTCCAGGTTTTCAGGAGCATCCACATACTGGCTTTGAAACCATTACCTTGGTTGAACAAGGCTATGTCGATCATTTCGATTCATTAGGCAATGGCGGACGCTATGCTGCTGGTGATGTGCAATGGCTGTCTACAGGCAATGGCGTTGAACACTGTGAAATGTTCCCCCTACTGCATGAAGACAAAGCCAATCCATTTGAACTTTTCCAAATTTGGTTTAATTCATCGGCTGAACAGAAAACCCATGATGCCGACTATAAAATGTTTTGGCGTGAAGACATTCCTCACGTCTTTGAAACCGATAGTGAAGGAAAAAAATCGGATATACGTGTAATTTCAGGGCAGTTCAAATCCACTGATGCTATTTCCCGACCGCCACACTCATGGGCGGCTGCCGCAGAAAATAAAGTCAACATTTATTTAATCACCCTGCAAGCAGGTGCGGAGTTGGTGATTCCCGCAACAACAAGTAGCTCCAACCGTTTTGCTTATTTTTATCAAGGCAATACATTAGAAATAGTAGATCAAACCATTCAGATGAAGCATTTGGTTGAACTCCAATCAGATGCCGACGTCCATCTCAAAGCAGGTGGATTAGAAGCACGGATTCTGTGGTTAGAAGGTGAACCGATTAATGAACCCATGGCGATGCGCGGTCCATTTGTGCTCAATACCACTGAAGAACTCAATGCGGCTTTTAAACGCTATCGTGAAACCCATTTTGGAGATTGGCCTTGGCCAACACCCGCACCGGTCTTCAAACCTAATCAGGCTCGATTTGCCAGTTATGAAGGCGGTCAACGTGTAGAGCACCCAGAGCAAGAAAACTCACAAGTGTCTTAAAGTTCAATTAGTTGGATTGAGCAAATTCAAAGGTATTACAGTTTTTATCTTGTCCAAGTGCGCGTTGAACATCTTGTTTAAAGCGTGCTTGAGCAAAGGTATATTGCTTCGGCAAAAATAAGGTAATACGTGTCGTCTGTGGATCTAAACTTTCGACCAACATTTTATGCAAATACGCCCCATGTTCAGTCCGTGCCATCAATGTCCCCTGCTCCAAATGCTCTTCTAAACGATTATCGGTATAGACGTAGCGATTGTTCGCGGTAAACGCAACACAGTGATTATAGGCTTGTCGCAGATTTCGAAAGGCGGTCAAATATGGGATCTCAAGCTCCGTACTGATGCCATTATCAACCGATTCAGCGACAAGTGCAGCTTCAGTGGGAAGATTGGGTGTCGTGACGTATTGGCTTTGGCATGCAGCGAGCAAACCACAACAGAGACACAGCGATAAACTGGTAAAAAATTTGAGCATACAGACCTATGTAAATTGTTCTTATTCATTTTGCAGCGATTGTAGCAAAACTGCGTTGCTGATTTAATACTCTATTATTCATTCCATGCTTTCATTGCAGACACCATGCAGCTGATTATTTTTACAGGCGTTCAAGCCTCTGGCAAATCAACCTTTTACATGTTGAATTTATATCATAGCCATTTACGTATTAATTTGGATATGTTGAAAACCCGACATCGGGAAAATATGATCTTTGAAGCTGGTTTGGCATCCAAAACCAAAATGGTGATTGATAATACCAACCCAGATTGGGAAGCTCGTGCTCGCTATATCCAACGTGCAATTGATGCAGGTTTTGAGGTGATTGCTTATTATTTTGAAACCGATTTGGACAGTACCTTAAAACGCAACAGTTTTCGTGAAGGCAAAGCCCATATTCCAGAAGTTGGCGTGCGTGCTACTTATCGCAAACTTCAAGTTCCATCACAGGATGAAGGCTTTGATCTAATTTTTAAAATTAAAATTATCAGTCACGGCGAGTTTTCAATTTTACCCATGCATGAATAACAACCATTAACCTGCTTTTTGGCTATCTTGCCATTTTTTAAAAGCCGATTGCATGGCCTGACGTTCATATGGTTTCACTAAACGACTTTCTAATGAAGCAAAATCACCTTTATAGGCAGCAGCAACCATCGATTTTGCCAGTTCTTGAATACTCACGCACCCACGGTGTTCATATTGTTGAACTTCTTCATGGGTGAGTTCAACATCCCAACATGACACTACAGAACTGAGATCAACCGCAATGCTCAAGTAATATTGATCAAAGTCTTGATAAAGTTCCCAAAAATGCGGCTCATAGGCGATAAGATTCATGGTGCAATGCTAGCTGATTGAATTTAATCACTATAAAGATTGTATTGAATAAAATATATTCAACTTTAGGTGATAGATATAAAGCCTGAGCTGAAAAGTTTAGGGGAAAATTTTGATAAGAGATTTGATGTGAATATTATGGAGAATAGAAATTTCTCAATTATTCATTACAAATAAATCACTTCAAATTCATCAAAGACAATCAAATGAAATTTACTTACCAGTTATGTTCTTTGAACTCAATATTTGGGCAATATTGTTGTATTATCTTTTCTACGTCATTATTAATTTGGTCTAAGGGCAAAATAATCCCTATACACATACCGAAGAAAACAATTAAATGAGTTTGCGTTTTCTCAATATTTGATACTAAACTCCATGAAAAAATTTGAGTGTAATACTCAGTACTTTCGATAAGATTTTTCTCTGTAATCTCAATTTCTTTATCCCCAATAAGAATTTTCGAATTTTCAGCCATTTGATCGATATATCGTATCTTAAACATATTTTGAAAAATAGAGTTTACTTTGGGCAACAATCCCAATAAAAGAGCGACCAACAAAATCAAGTAATTCAAAAGTGAAGAGTCATTTTTGAAGAAAATAAAAATAAAGAGACCGACTATTAATAGTATAAAAAATTTAAACACTAATCTGAGAAACTTAACTTCGAATTTGTCATATACAACAGGATTAATAAGCTCTTCGTTTAGCACCTGAAATACATAAAAATCTTCATTGGTTAATTTAATATTAGATCTCTTTCATAAATCAAAAAACGATCTTCTTTTTGGTTAATATTTGCACTCCGGATTTCTTAGCATTCGTGCATAATCTGCGGATGAAATACATCGATTCAAACAAGCTTTCTGATCCT